>JAPHRJ010000105.1 GCA_026196045.1 Gammaproteobacteria bacterium | reverse complement strand
AGTGTGCGATGCCGCATAGTGATTGCATATGCTGTTTGTTACCGTTAACACGGTCAAATCGTTTTGTCATGAAATGAGCGCGACCATTCTCCTCCAGGAGTTTACTCTCGGTCATGTCTATACCCGCTTCTTTTGCCATAAGGTAATAGGCGTACTCAATGCGACCATATTCTCCAGGTTCGCCTAGCTCCAGATCTGTAACGCCGTCAAATTTTACTAGCCAATAGTCATACCCTTTGGGTGCATCTGTCTGGCCAGAGATAACTTCACCTTTCTCATTCATAGCGATTACCGCTTTTGGCCTGGCGCCACCCGCTGATGTCCCTACACGTAAAATATCTAAAATGGCATCCACGTTTTTATGGTCACTGTCGCCAAGCTGAGCGTTTAGTCCCCTACGTTCATTCATGACTTCTTGAGCAAGTTTAACGAGTTCAGATATTTCTACTGAGACTGACTCATCATACTTTTCGATAACCGGCGGAGAGAACTCTAAAGCTCCCATTCCGCGCTTGCCTGTATAGCAAAGTCTCTCAACGGGGCTGAAACTAGAGCTGTCTCGCCCATTTCGTGCTAGCCAGGTATCAATGATACTGTTACCAAATTTATCCGGTAAAACATCGGCCAATAGACCTGGTAAGCCTAAATAAGTATCTTTGTTAAGTGATGCAAAGAAGAATTTACCATCGCCAGCTCTGGCCGCATTCAGGCTCATCATAATAGGTGAAACATCAAGGCCCTTTTTGAGGAAGTCTCTATCATATTCAAAAATTCCATAATTACGATCATCCAGCCATGACACAGCACCAACAGTATCACCCCATAATTTCACAATGGCTGTATCGATTTTTTTTACCATTCTGATTCATCCTTTGCCTGCAGTTTAAGGCGTTCACCAGATGCTCGTTTACGAACGTGGCCCTGCATTTTCGCTAATTGCATCGGACTTATTGTTATCTCAGGTATGAAGTCGTCCAGATGATCCAGGGCTTCAAGCTCTCTCAAAACTGCAATAAGCGTTGACAGCTTGCCTCGTCCTGTCTCAAGTGACTTAATGGAATTCAGTGATAATGTTGTCGCCTCAGCCAACTCCTTCTGAGTAATGTTTTTTTGCAGACGAAGTGCCTTCAGGCGATTACCCAGTTCTTGCTCTATATATTTGTCTGAGAGAGAATAAAAATCCATAACAGCCCCAAAATAATCTATAAACAACCAAATGGCATGATAAAAGCCCGTTAATGAGCTATTATCGCTCTTTGTCGGAGCATGTCAAGACACAGGAACTATAATAGCCCTGAAAAGGGCTATAATGCCAATATATATGGCTCAACAGCCTTATATAGGGCTGTTATGGTGCCGTGCGGCAAACGTAATAGAGGTAAGGTTTTCTATGCGAGTTATCCTGAGAGACAGGATAAAAAAAGGGATGGGCTTGCTAGACTGCCCATCCCCTGATTCAGGCTTGATTTATGATTCAATTCTGAACGTTATTGGGTTAGTAAAATAAATGTCGTAACCCTTTCACACCCTTTTTTATTTAATAACTTTAAATCAGGCTGCCAGTTTTTTGCACTCAGCGGCACAACGTTCACAGGATTCTGCACAGGCTTTACAGGCGGCATGTTCATCTTCATGTTTGCGGCATTCTTTTTCACAATCCAGACAAACCTGGCGACAAATCCCTGCTACTTTTGCCAGATGCTTTGAATTATAAGACGCCATTTGAGTTAAAGCAGTACACATGGCCAACATTTCGTTAACTGTATCCGCACATTTGGCTACCGAAGTATCACCTGTTTTAAATAACTCAATACAATGATCCAGACAGGCCTGGCCTTTTTTCAGACAACTTAATGCAGCATCAATGGCGGCTTCGTTTTTATTCATCATATGATGACTATGATCCATTTCTGCAAAGGCTGAACCACTTCCAGTCGCAGCTGTTGCGGCAACGGCCGCAGCTCCCAGTAAAACCTGTCTTCGGCTCAATGAAATAGTAGATTCAGCTTCAGTGAACTCTGGCTGGTTTTTATCTGACATAAATTAACTCCTCAGTTTCTATTGTGTATGGTCTGTAAAAATATAAAACATTTTATTAGATATTATTACCTGATTGATAACCATATTTTTTCTAAATGCTTCGAAATATACTAAACCGCTATCATTAATATATCCAGCCATAGCGTAAACACTAATTTTTCATTTTTTATAATCTATGCTCTAATAACATTCTGTTTTTGTATAAATCTTAGTCAAATGAGCTCCCAATGAATGATGAGTTTCCAGACATTACACCTGAATTAAGCCGTGACGAACTTCAGCAAACGCTGAATATGGAAACAGCACGTATTAGCTGGTCAGAACTGGAAAAACACTTTGCTCGTGGTGTCCTGATAACGGTTGCGCCCAGGCTCGACCTGATCGAGACAGCCCTGCATTTTATTCAGAATGATAAGAAGGCCATTGAGCCTTTACTTGCATCAGAAGATATTAACCGAACCACCGATAAGCAGGCCCAACAATGGAGTTCATCTGAACCAGAGCTTTGGGCCGTTGTTGTGGCTCCCTGGGTACTGGTGCAACAGAGAGGAACGAACTAATGAGCGATGAAAAAAATGTAGTCGTAGTCGATATTAAGATGCCATTTATGTCCATGGTGATCTTTATGGTGAAATGGGTCATTGCCTCTATCCCGGCTTTTATTATTCTTTCGATTATCGGGACTATACTCATGGCCCTCTTTGGAGGCATGATTAACGGAATGCACCGTCTTTAAATATTAATAATAAACAGGTCAAATATTATGGAAGCCACTATTTATCACAACTCTCGCTGCAGCAAATGTCGCAGCTCACTGGCCTTGCTTAATGAGAACGGTATTGATCCTGAAATTATTAATTACCTTGATAACCCACCTACCCAGGCTGAACTCAAACACCTCCTGCAGTTGCTGGGCAAACAACCACAGGATGTTATTCGGTTTAATGAAGGTGTTGCCAAAGACCTGGGTCTGTCTGCCAAAGATGATCGAAGCGCTGATGAATGGATCAAACTAATGATCACTAACCCAGTTCTTATTGAACGCCCAATTGTTGTTATTGATGATAAAGCTGTTTTAGGTCGCCCACCAGAAAATATCCTGTCAATTATTTAATCTTATAGCGTCGCGAACCATCACATTTATCTGAATAATTCATCGCGCATGTCTGCGGAGGTCCGATGAATACCATGACAGCGCGCACAGACAGTAACGGCAATTTCACCTACTAATTTACCCGCCTCACTGCTTTCTTTTTGATCTAAGAGTACCGCTAGCTTTTTAAAGCGCTCATTATTCAGCGGTCCTAACAGATACTCTTTTGCCCTGTTATCTGTATGACAGTTTTCACATACTTGTCCAAGTGTAGTTAATTTATGTAATAGCTTTTCTTGCGCTAACTGTGCCGTATCAAATTTTTGATCTGCAATCCCAATGACGACCTGATTTAAGGTCATGCTGAGATTTTCCATGGTATCTAGCATGTCCAGTAATTCCATGTTCTCTTCATCTTCAACTGATATTTCTGAAAAATCAGGAGCTCGATACATAGCCACTGTTATCGCTCGATATGTATCATGGCAATCTCGACATTGGCTACCAAGCTGGCGTTGTATATTGCCAACTTCTTTCAGGTCGCTCGCTTTTGCAGCCTGTAATAATTTATCCGCCAGTTCAGGCTGTATATCCGCTTTCCACTCTGGAACCAGCTCAGCTGCTTTGTTGTAATCTTTGGCCAGCTTTTCGGCCCATTTAATCATTAACTCTTTTTCACCAGACGCAGAATACAGTGCAATGGCCTGCATTTCTCTGCGCAGGTTGAACATCACATGCAACCAGACCTGCCGCTTATTTTCTGGTTTGTACCACTGACCAATAGAGGCAGGAGGTAATTTCAAAGTAACTTTTTTCTGTTCTTCTGCACTAACAATATGGCTACTTAATACGAGTAATGCGAATGCTAGCAATGCTGTTATTTTTTTCATGATTTACCCTGATTTTTTGTTACTGTTTCATCACAGTGGTTATATATCCTGACTCTCTTTGCTTAACCTATACTAATAGTATCTCTACAGGGATCAAGCACTATGACATCAACCAGAAATAATTCTTACTCTGCTGAACTTAATGTCTCTGCATTGCTTGATTCAACCTGCTATCTACATAATATCGATCATTGCCAGCTTATTGAAACCCATATTTCCTGGGTCATTCTAACTGGACAGTATGCCTGCAAAATTAAACAACCCCGCAGCAAGCTGACGGGGTATTAACTTATGTAGGTTCGCCTTTAGGCGTACAAAATATGATGCAGCTTAAAGTACGCCTCATGGTGCCCGCAGGGTGAAAGGCGAACCTTGTATCTCTCATAGATAGATGGTTAGCTACCATTTTATCACGAAAAGTCAGTGAGGTAGGGGCGAACCTAAGCACTTACGATGCTGTT
>JAPHRJ010000048.1 GCA_026196045.1 Gammaproteobacteria bacterium | reverse complement strand
TTTTCACAGGGTGGCACCATGGCCCTGTTTACCGGGTTACGCTATCCTCAAAAACTCGGGGGTATTCTGGCTCTATCCTGTTACCTGCCTCTGGTATCGCAATTCATGCAGGCGGATAAATCAAAGCTTGCACCAACGGATATTCCTGTTATGCAGGCACATGGAACACATGATCCCGTTGTCTCTTATGCCATGGGTGAAGATAGCCAGTATTATCTGAGCCAGCTGGGCTATACGGTGGCGTGGCACCAATACCCGATGCAACACAGTGTATGCTCGGAGGAAATTGCGGATATTGGTCAGTGGTTAAAGAAGGTACTATCGTTGAGCTAACTTTATAGAGACTCAGCTTTCCTGTGTTTCAGTATTAAGATCCAGCACTTTTACTTTTTGCCACACCAGGATGCGATTATTAACTGGCATCTCAATATCATGAACCAGGCGCATGTGGTGCAGATGGGCCAGATCCACCAGGTTTTCGAAATCCCGAATACCACTATCTCGATCACGATCTTTTAACCAGCGATCAAAATCTTCATTACTTTTACTGGAACTCTCGCCGTTATAATTAAACGGGCCATAGAGACAGAAAAAACCCTGTGATTCTAATAAAGCGCCGATACCAGCAAACATTTTCTCGACACTATTCCAGTCCATAATATGTGCCGTGTTGGCGCTAAACACGGCATCAACACTCAATAAGGGCCAGGGCTGGCTATTCACATCCAGAGTTAAAGGAGGTAGTACATTGTTAAGCCCTGCTTCATCCAGCCACTGCATAATTGCACTGTGATTTTCTGGCAGGTCACTGGTTTGCCAGATCAGATGAGGAAGATGCTTTGCAAAAAAAACAGCGTGTTGTCCTGTACCACTGCCAATCTCCAGAACCTGCTGGGAATGGGAAAACTGCTCTGTCAGCACAGACAAAATGGGGGCTTTATTCTGTTCACAAGATTCTGCAAATGGCTTCATAATTAATGTTGCTATTTATTATTTATAATCACTAACTATAATACCTGTAATGTAATATATAGTTAACATGCGTTATATCTCCAGCAATTTAATCAGACAACCCAATTTGTAGTAAAAAACATGCCAAGCCCGCGCACATTCCTGGTTACACTTTTCATCTTAATTGCCGGCCACAGTCACTCCATTCATGCTTCTGAAGACGGAGCTCTATTATATGCGCAAAACTGTGCCGTCTGTCATGGTAATCATGGAAATGGAGGCGTGGGTGTCCCATTAGCCTTGCCTGATTTCCAGTATGCGGTAACCGATCGATTCCTGGAACTATCTATTCGTCATGGTCGCCCAGGTAGAATCATGCCCGCGTTTAACCAGTTAAGTGATAAACAGGTTAAAGCCATCGTTAAACATATTCGCAGCTGGGCACCGGGCAAGCCTATTAGTTTTCCCACCATAACCGTAGAAGGTGATCCTGCAAAAGGTAAGGTACTGTATCAGCAAAATTGTGCAGCCTGCCATGGCACAAATGGTGAAGGTGGCAAAGGGACTGGCGTAACTTTTTCACGCCCACGTGGCTTACCCATTATTGCCCCAGCGCTAAACAACAGTGGATTTTTAGCCGCCGCATCAGACCAGCTCATCAAGGCCACTCTGATGAACGGACGTGAAGGCACGCCGATGGTCTCCTTCCTGAAACAGGGTTTAAGTGAAAAGGATATCAACAATATTGTCAGCTATGTTCGTAGCTTTGAAAACCAGCTATCGGCCAATCCCGTTCCCAGGGAAAATGAACTCGCACACACGATCACCTATGAATCCGATTACTCGGTAGAAGAAACCGTTGCCGCCATCAAACTGGCCGCCACTGGTAAAAACTTTCGTGTGATTCGCATCCAGAATCTGGATAACGGGTTTGTCGAAGAAAATAAAGAAGACGACCGCAAAGTTATTATCTACTTCTGCAATTTCGAAATGGTCAATGATGCATTACTCATCGACCCTAGAGCAGGAATGTTTTTACCCTGCCGAGTTACTGTCGTTGAAAAAGATGGCAAGGTATCTGTCCATGCAATCAATCCAAAATGGCTCAGTTACCTGTTTAACAATGCTGAGTTAAATCGCTTATGCTCAGAAATGTTGCAAACCTATATTTCAATCATTGAAGAAGCGACGTTATGATTTCTCTTTCACATTTTCGCTATTTATTAATTGTACCTGCGTTCATGCTCGCATTTCACTCGTCTATTGTGCAGGCAGATACCTTATTGATGGCTCGTACAACACAGGACTTCCCTGAGGCCATGTTAAAACTTCAGGAAACCATCAAGAATAAAGGTTATGTTGTCAGCCGAGTTCAGCGTATTGATATTGGCCTCACTTCCAGTGGCTACAAAACAGATAAATACCGGCTTGTTTTTTTTGGTAAACCACAACAGATAAAAGAACTCTCTGATCAATACCCCCATTTAATTCCTTATTTGCCTTTCAACATTTCTATTTTTGCTGAAGGAGAAGAAACATTACTGGTTATGGTTAGCCCAACAACATTAAAAGAAAATGCTTACCCTGAACTTGATAAGATGCTGGAAACGTTGGAAAGGGATGTTAAAGAAATATTTGCAATAATGCGGCAGGACAACTGAGTTTAGCCTATAACTAACGGGGCAGAGACACATCCATCTCATTCATCAATCTTTCCTCAATAACTTTTTTATAGTGCATATAGTGCACAGTTTGCACTGACTCTATATTTGAACTTAGCAGGACCGCGGACAAATCAAGATCCGTAATATAAATAGGATAAGTATCCTGACTATCTCGACGCGAAACTATATATTTCGCGACCTCTTTGTACAGATTGTCGCCGTATTGCAGATTAGAAAACTCCTCATTTTCACTATAGATAGTAAAAGCCACATCATTTTCAACTCGATCTACCAATACCTGCAAACTAATAAAAGAACTTGAGCGGAAATAACTTTGTACAACCTGAGGAACAATATGGCGCTTCCCATCAACCGCATTGTCAATTCGGTAAAACAACTGGTTCTGAAATCCAACGTCACTTCTGGCAAAATAATTTAACCGTTCTTTTATCGCTTCAAAATACTCCTGGTAATGATTTACCAGGACTGAAACATCATAATAGGCATGACTACGTCTATGCAGCGAGCCTCGTTCATCAAGCATATAAACATCAATAATATTATTCTTAACTTCATAAAATAGTTGAACGTCACCTTCCCTGTTCAGTGCATAAACTGATGAGATAACCTGATCGTTTAAGGTTTCAGAGTCAAAGATGGTTTGTTGGTAATATCTAATGGGGCGTGACAAATATTTATATAAATTTTCAATGCTCCCGAATTTTTCATAGGTAAGCAGATTTTCTTTCATTTTCAGAACACAGTATTCCCACTCTATCCCCAGCACAAACCGAATACTTTCCGGGTGGGTTGCGGAATAAAATGTATTAACCACCTCAGCAAATAAATTTTCAATACGACGAGCTATTGAGGTTCCTCTATAGGAAGAAAAACTAAATGCATTAATGGGTTCAGGCTGTTTTCCGCGGGTTGGTGGTGCAAGTTTTAAATAGTCCTGTAGACACTGTAACAATCCATCAATACCGAAGAATTTGAAGGTCAAAACTTCATTCCAGCTATTTACAATAATCTGGTCAATACTTAACGTCAGATTTTCCTTCTTGCCACCATACTTCAGGGCATCTGTACGACTACTGGATATATGCTTGCCCTTTCGCGTTTGTTCAGAAAACGGATCCAGCCCGACATTTATAAATGTCGCCACAGCACAGGTCTGGGCTGGCTGTAACATGTCATAGGTAGTACTGCTTTCCAGCACCCTGTCTGGGAATAAGCGTTCCATTTGTTCAACTAAAAGATATAACTCTTTCTCGGTTAAATCTGAATCATCTGCATATAGAGCAACAACAGTTTGCTTATTAACAATTTTATTAAAGTAACACCAGGCCATAATCTCGATCAGACTATAACCACGTTTTAATGGCTGTGTTAATTTTGCATCATCTTCACTCACAATGCCGGTATAAACCATCCAGCATTCCTGGCTTTCTGCACTTAGTTGCTGATGAAATGACAAATGGGTTTCATGCAGATCAGAGGTAATGCCGCGATAAACAATTTCAATCTTTCCTGCCTTGCGTTCAAAGGCCGCATACAATTTACGTCCAAGAACATTCAGATCCGATGGACTAATCAGCGCAGTATTGTCTGCACGTGAACGCGTAAACAGAGACAGGAAACGATAACTACTGGTGAACTCATGGATTAAAGCCTGCCGCTCTTCAAGTACACTGTTTATTTTCCAGTTGTCCCTGGCATCCAGTTTAACGATCTGCCCGCTGCTCCAGCCCCAGGTATCTACCAATTCAGATAATAAATCACGTCGCCAGTTTATTTTTTTGCCTGCATGATCATAACTGAGAGGCTCATCAACTTTGAAATAAAAACTCCGACGAACAAGATCAAGACGTTTATCCTGATTGTATTCAAGCAGGTATTCCTCAACCTTTTGCAACATCATTAAATAGGGATCTAGTCGATTAACATTTTTCTCACCCTCGTAGACGGCTTTCTTATAACGCACACCAAGTAAATCGATATGAGGGTGTTCACTGGCATAAGCTTCCATCAACAGTATTTTTAATATTGATTTGTATGGAGAATGAATGCCTTTGTACAACAACCAGAGTGTGGCACCATAAAACTCTTCCGCACTGATATTGGCGAGCCCACCAAAATCAATATGTTCACGGCTATGGATATATCGCTTTAATTTAATATCTTCAACACAGGCATCATAGTTGGCTTCCTGCTCTGGCGGCACCAGCCACCAGATTGGGTAACGGCCTGCCAGTAATACACTGGTTCGGTAAAACTCTTCCAACAACAAATAATGCAGAGCGCTACCGCTGCTTTCACTACTCAAATGTCCATGCTCACCACGCCTAAAGCGTTCGACATCGACCAGAAAAATATTAGCCTCAACATCCATCGTCGCGGCCCAGGTTTCTATCGCCTGCGCCTTGGATTGCAGTTCTACTATCTGCTCACCATCCAGGCTACTGTCGTGGCAGACCCAGATATCAAAATCACTTTTCTCACCATAGGCAATCGTGCCGGTACTGCCCATTAAATACAGGCCATGGATCTCAAACTTGCGATAGGCTCGTTTTTTCCAGGCAAAGCTACGGGATAAACGTCTGGCTGCATTCAGCGTCTCTTTGCCAGGAAGATATTCAGGAATACCGGTAGGCGTACTTTTCGATATATAGCCAGGCAGAATGGGATGATTAACATGGAACAATAGTGGCAATAATTCGATGAAATCTCTTTGACTTGGGCGCAAATCCTCCGTTACTCGCTGTAACCGAGCGCGGTTAATTCTGAGAAAACGCTGTTTGATCTCTTTGAAATCAAGCTCGCTCTCATCTGAATGTCTACTGCCTGCTAACTGCCTCATACCCTCAGATTATCGGCACCTGTGGTGATTTCTATACCAGTTTTTTTAATTTATGGTTTTCCTGCAAGTAACTGAAAAACCTTCATAAACAAATCAAATTGCCTTAAAGTTCTTGCACTATGACTCAACTCCGGCTAGTTTTGGGAGTATTACACAACAAATAAACAATTCGCCCATTTTGGGCATTGAAGAAGGGGACATCATGAGTAGCCAACTTTCCCAGCAACAGCTTGAAACCCTAATGGAAAATTGCCCATTAGGTATGCTGTTTATTAATTCACAGGGCCAGGCCAGCTGGATGAATGCCACGCTCCGAGACATGCTGGGAACATACGCCGATGATGTGCTCAGCCAGGTCCAGGATGGTGTTTCCGATCCCCTGAAGAACCTTTTTGACGAAAATCCAACAGTTCATCTCGAAATGGGCGAAGGTGAAGAGGACATCTGGCTGCTTGGTGCAACTCAGTCGATTGCTGACAATGGTGGCACGATGCAATTTTTCAATGATGTCACGGCCATTCAGTTACTCATCGAAGAACGCGATCAAATCAGCAAGGAGCTGCAGGAATACATTCTGGTCGATAAGGAAAGCGGCATGCCTAATCATCGCGCCCTGTTCCAGAACCTGGAACCTCAGGTGGCCCGTAGTCGCCGCTACCTGAATCCACTGTCGGTCATTATTATGCGACTCAATAATCTTGATGATTATGTTTCAAATTCCAGCGAAGCCTCAGCGGGCAAGTTATTTACCTCACTACGTTATCTGCTCAATGATCAAATGCGTTGGGCAGATATCATCGGCCGTCTGGATACCAATGAAGTACTCATGGTACTGCCTGAGACCCATGATGCGGATGCCAATAAACTGGTAGAAAAACTCCATCAGCGTCTGAACCTGATGGAGCATGATCAAGCTGATTTCACACTCGACGCCAGTTACGGTATTGCTGAATGGCGCAAGGGGGATGATGTGGGTTTATTAATGATGCGCGCACGGGAACAACTGGGTAATTCAGAAGAAACTGCGGTCAATGCCTGATACGCTTCCGGCAATTGACCCATGACTACAAAGTAGAAAGATCCGGCGCAGTGATTGAAATAATACGGTCGGCTACCCGTTTAATAGCAGCCCGAACCTGTTTAGGGGCGGTTCCGCCAATATGATCCCGGGCCGCCACAGAACCTTCCAGGGTCAGCACCTCAAACACACCCGCTTCAATCACATCCGAGAACTGCTGTAACTCTTCCAGGCTCATTTCTGATAAATCTTTTTTATTATCAACACCATAGCGGACGGCTTTGCCCACGATCTCATGCGCATCCCGGAAAGCCACACCGTTACGCACCAGATAATCAGCCAGATCCGTGGCAGTAGAAAAACCACTGCGTGCGGCTTCGCGCATATTGTCCCGCTTCACTTCTATTTGCGGCATCATATCCGCATACAGGCGCAGGCATCCTTTGACGTTATCAATCGTATCAAACAACGGTTCTTTGTCTTCCTGATTGTCCTTGTTATAAGCCAGCGGCTGGCCTTTCATCAGGGTCAACAGGCTGATCAGGTGCCCATAAATACGGCCAGTTTTACCACGGACTAACTCGGGTACATCCGGGTTTTTCTTCTGCGGCATGATCGAAGACCCCGTGCAGAAACTGTCACCCAGATCCACAAAATCAAACTGCGCCGATGACCAGAGAATCAGCTCTTCTGAAAAACGCGACAGATGCATCATCAGGGTTGATGCAAAAGCCAGAAACTCAATGGCAAAATCACGATCACTAACGGCATCCAGCGAGTTTTCAGCCACCGCCCCGAAACCCAGCAACTCCGCCGTATAGTAGCGATCGATAGGATAAGTCGTTCCTGCCAGTGCGGCTGCTCCCAGGGGCATCACATCTACCCGCTTCTGACAGTCGGCCAGACGTCCCTGATCCCGTAATAGCATTTCACACCAGGCCAGCAGATGGTGACCAAAGGTCACCGGCTGGGCCGTCTGTAAATGGGTGAAGCCTGGCATGATGGTATCGGCTTCTTTTTCCGCCAGTTCCAGCAATCCGGTGATCAAACGCGTAAGTACGGTATTTACTTCAACGATCTGATCACGCATATACAGGCGAATATCTGTCGCCACCTGATCATTGCGAGAGCGGCCGGTATGTAATTTTTTTCCGGTGATCCCGATTCGATCCGTTAGCCGTGCCTCGATGTTCATATGCACATCTTCCAGCACCGTACTCCAGGCAAATTCATCCCGCTCAATTTCCAGACGAATATCTTTCAGGCCTTCAATAATGGCTTCACATTCTTCATCGGTTAACACACCCACGAGGCTCAGCATCTTCGCATGGGCAATGGAACCGGCAATATCCTGTCGGTACATGCGTTTATCAAATCCTACCGAAGCGGTGAACGCTTCAACAAAGGCATCCGTTGGTGAGGTAAACCGACCAGCCCATGGTTTATCAGTATTCGTGTCTGAAGAATTTGAGTTACTCATTGATTGTCCGCTATACCAGTGAAAATGGTTGACGAGTATAACGTTTTTACTCATTTACCGCATCGCTCGGCCCGGTTTTCTGCACAATTTTGTTAAGAAGTCATATACTTAAACCGGTTTAACATTTTGAGATAACTTTGAAAAAGACAGCTGCTGAACTCGACAATCTTTTCCTGCCCGATTTCTGTGCCATTCGCATGGTCTTTGTGGTGGTGATCATTGCTGAGCTGGCAGCCTTTGTTCTGGCACTGGCACCACTTGGTGTGCCTGCAACCGAACGCTGGAACAATCTCGGCCAGATTTCATTTTTTATGCAATGGTGCGCTCTGGCCAGCAGCGCGCTGCTCTGTGTCAGTCGCCCTTTTCTCGCCAGACTGGCTCCGATGCGAGTCGGTATGATCAGTCTGTCGATAATTTTGTTCGTCATCGTGCTTGTCTCTGAAGGTGCCTATCAATTATTCCAGACACCCCTGTATGGAGAAAACCGAGAACAGCATCTCCAGTTTATGCTGCGTAACCTGGCCATTGGTATCATCATCAGTGCCGCACTGTTACGTTATTTTTATATTCAGCATCAGTGGCGCACTCGTATTAAAGCCGAATCCAAAGCACGTCTACAGGCACTGCAATCACGCATTCGCCCCCATTTTCTGTTTAACTCAATGAACACGATCGCCAGCCTGACTCGTATCAGTCCCGACAAGGCCGAAACGGCAGTGGAAAATCTGTCGGATCTATTCCGTGCCAGCCTGATTGATACCCGTGAATCTTTAACTCTGAAAGAAGAGATCAATCTTTGCCAGCGTTATCTTGATATTGAAAGTCTGCGCCTTGGTGAGCGCCTGCAGGTTCACTGGGAAATTAACAACTTACCCATGGATGCGCTGGTGCCACCGCTCTTGCTCCAGCCTTTACTGGAAAATGCGGTGTATCATGGCATTGAAACCTCCACCGAGGGTGGCACGATTAGTATAGAAGGTCATGTTGAAAACCAGTGTATACACTTGCAGATCGAAAACCCCATGAGCCATGAAAGTACACATTCAAATAAACGTGGCCACCAGATCGCACAGGACAATATTCGTGAACGCCTGCATACCCTTTATGGTGGACGTGCTGGCCTTGAGCTACAGGCTCAGGATGGACGCTACCGAACCCACCTGTTTTTCCCTTACATAGATCAGCCGCATGAAGATTCTTATCGTTGATGATGAACCCCTGGCTCGGGGTCGCTTGCGTGCCATGCTGGATAATCTGGCACATACCGTTGTTGCAGAAGCTGCGAATGGGCAACAGGCACTGGAACAGGCTGAACAGCATCAACCCGATATTGTATTAATGGATATTCGTATGCCGGGTATGGATGGCATGGAAGCCGCGCAGTTATTAAGCCAACACTCCGTTCCTCCTGCTATTATTTTTACAACGGCCTACAATGATTATGCAGTCGATGCCTTTAAATCACAGGCCGTGGATTACCTGCTCAAACCGGTACGACAACAGGAACTGGAAACCGCACTGAACTCCGCAACTCATCTAAACCGTGTGCAACAACAAATCTTAAAAAACATGCAGGTTGATAAAGATGTTCCCGCCAGTATTACCGCACGCGTACAGGGAGATATTCGCCTTGTTCCAGTTGAGCAGATTTTTTATTTTCAGGCCGAACATAAATATGTCACGGTAGGCTATCCCGAAGGCGAAGTGTTAATTGAGGAATCTCTGGTTTCACTGGAAGAAAGTTATCCGCAATTTATTCGAATCCACCGCAATGCGCTGGTTGCCCGCACACAGATACGTGCTCTGGAAAAAAATCGCGAAGGTCATTTCCATATCAGTTTACGCGGCACTGAAAAAATACTGGAAGTCAGTCGTCGACACCTGCCAGAAGTACGACGCTGGCTAAAAGAGCAGGGCTAAAAGAACAGGATTAAGACAAATAATATTGCTTATATTTTGATACTGACTTCAGTCACCACTCGCTCTGCCAGTTTCTCAAACGTTTCCAGTGAATACTTTTTGAAAATAACTTTTGTGCCCGCCTGCATGAGTAACACCAGCGTCTTACCATCTTCTGCAACCTTATGATCAATAAAATGCTGGATACCCGTTTCGATTTCCTGATAACCGGTTCCATCTACATGCATTAAAGCCATGCTCTGTTCATCAGCCTCTGACAGTTTGCCATCTTTGTTGGTGTCCTCTTTAGTCAGTTTAACCAACAATGCCAGCGTTGGTCGTTTACCATTACGACTATAATCATGCTGTAAATTAATTATGGAATGAACTAACTGTCGATGGTGATCATACAACCAGTGAGATTGCATTTCCTCACCAACAAAAAAGAGAATGTTACGGGTTTGACTATGACTGGCATAAGCTGAAGAAAACTTTCTATTCGGCTTTTTAGACTGCAACTCAACATAGTGAACATCATGCCCACTGACATGCTGAATATTGCCCATGTGTAATTCAATTTTCTGGCTATCCTGGGTATTCATATGTTCAGAGACTTCAACCGTACGACCTGGTTGTCGTTGTTCAGATTGAAACCCCAGAACAGAAAATAGAATCACACCACCAACTAACAACATCAACAAAAGCAGCGCATTAATACGACTGACCACATCAAAAAATCGATTGTGCTCCATCAACCTCCTCCCTGTTTTTATATTAATAATTATTTGTTAGCGACTTTGTTTTTATTTCGCTTAAGTAAAGAGTAGTCAGCTTTCACTGTATTTTCAAAATATCTCAGAACATCGGTGTGTTATTGGTGATTTTTTTAAGATTAGCAATGTAGAAGAATCAAAGATTGAGTTTTTTTTGAGCGGCCATAATGGCATCATCCAGATAACCACCATAAAAATCCCGAGTTGTAATGCCCACCAGGGGTTCGGTCAGCAATTCGCCGCGGGCATTCACCAGAATGATCGTTGGGCCTAATGTGACATCATAACGCTGACTTAAATCGCGGGTTGGAACTGACTTACCATCAAAATCAACAAGGTCAGCTCCATCCATTTCAATGATGCGCATCAGTACCTTATCTTCATAATCGCCACTGATTTTCATTGGCTCAAGAAATTCTTCACGCACAACCGCGCAAAAGGGACAGTGATGAAAAGAAAACATGAGTAGTAGCGGGACATGTTGAGCTTCTGCCGCACGCGCTTCTTTCTGTAGATTTGTAACCTGGGGGATCGTCCTGGGATTTGCCTGGCTACATGAGATCAAGGCCAGGATCAAAACAGGCACCATGACGGGTAAAATAATCCACAGTTTTGGCTTTAGTCGTCGCATCGCTACTATTGGCACCTCGATTGAAAATCTGTTCCTAACAGTCTGAATAGTTTGGTGTATCATTACCCGGAGCAGGTATCCAAATTATTACCTATTTCAAACCCTAATGATACTTTTGACACTTAGTTAGGAAGCACTTACTCATGACAGACACCTTGCGAATTGCCACCCGTAAAAGCCAACTTGCCCTGTGGCAGGCCGAATACGTGCGCGATATGTTATTGCTGCACCACCCGGATTTAAATATTGAGCTAGTAAAAATGAGTACCCAGGGTGACAAAATACTGGATACCCCACTGGCTAAAGTGGGTGGTAAAGGCCTGTTTGTTAAAGAGCTGGAAAAAAGCCTGCTTGATGGCGATACCGATATTGCCGTCCATTCCATGAAAGACGTGCCTGTCGAATTACCCGAGGGACTCCATCTCGCAACCATTTGTCCCCGCGAAGATCCTCGTGATGCTTTTGTTTCTAATGAATATTCTAGCTTTGAATCCCTGCCCAAAGGGGCTCGGCTTGGAACCTCCAGCCTGCGTCGTCAGTGTCAGCTTGCCGCCTTACGTCCCGATCTCAACATTATCGATCTCCGTGGTAACGTGAACACCCGCCTGCAAAAGCTGGATGATGGTGAATATGACGCCATTATTCTTGCCGCTGCCGGACTCAAGCGACTCGAATTTGAAGACCGTATTACTGAATCACTCAGTCCTGATATCAGTCTGCCTGCTATCGGCCAGGGAGCCGTCGGCATTGAATGTCGGCAGAATGATGACTGGGTGAACGAACTACTCGCTCCTTTAAATGACCCGGATACTGCGACGCGAGTTAAAGCCGAGCGATCCATGAACCACCGCCTGCAGGGCGGGTGTCAGGTACCCATTGCCGGCTATGCCGAACTCGAACATGGTGTGCTACTCATGCGCGGTCTGGTAGGTCGTACCGATGGTAGTGAAATCATCCGGGGTGAAATCGCCGGTCCACCGGAAGATGCGGCTCAACTTGGTCGGATTCTAGCGGAGGACCTACTGGAGCGCGGAGCCGGTGCGATCCTGGAAGCCCTCTATGCCAACTGAACCCGTAGACCAACGCCTGCAGGGGCTGGGGGTGATGATCACCCGCCCAGCCCATCAGTCCCAGACGCTACAGACACTCATTGAAAACGCCGGTGGAAATGTCTTTTCCTACCCCTTGCTTGAGATCCAGCCTGTTACCGATACCCAGTCATTAGCTCCCATCCTGTCTCAACTGGATCACTACCATATCGCTATCTTCGTTAGCCCCAATGCGGTTGAGCATGGCCTATGCCTGATAAGCCAGCACGGCAGATTACCCGATGCTCTCCAGATAGCCTGTGTCGGTCAGGGTAGTGCCCGACAATTTCAGACACTGGCACACCGAGAAGTGGACCTTTGTCCAGAAGGCCCATTTAATAGTGAAGGTCTGTTAGCCATGCCCGCCATGCAACAGGTTAAAGATAAGCGCATTGTAATTTTTCGAGGCCAGCGAGGTCGTGAACTGCTCGCCGAGACGTTACGGGAGCGGGGGGCACAGGTGGACTATGCACCAGTCTATGAACGCAACAGTCCCAAAATTGATACACAACAATTGAATGATGAGCTGCAACAGAGAAAAATTGATATCATCACTGTAACCAGTACCGAGGCCGCACAGAACCTGTTTCAACAGGCTAATGGGGAACAGTTACAACAAGTCCCCTATATTGTCGTCAATGCTCGATCAGAGGAGTTTCTACGAGAGCATGGAGTAAAAAGTGAGATCCTGATTACCACAGAAGCGAGTGATTCAGGTATCCTGACAGCATTGCTACAGTGGTACTCTCAACGACGGAACTCTTAACAAAATTAAGCACAGGCTCAAGATCAGTATGACGGATAAAAACACCAGCAAGCCCACCCCAAAAGATGAGGGGAAAGCCGGGGAACCCGCAAAGACAGAATCTCCTTCTAAGCCAAATAACATTCCTGATAAAAAATCTCCTGAGCACACGTCTGCCAGCAAAACATCGACAACTAAAACCACACCATCTAAATCACAGAACAAGAAATCTTCCTCTTACATAGAATTGATCCTGTTTGTACTCGTGGTCGGGTTTATTGCCGGCACAATTTATTACCTGGAAACCCAGCTCAAAGAGCAGGCGAGCTTACAACGCTATGCCCTGGATGAAGCTGGCAAGAAATTTGAAAACCGTATTCAACAACTTGAAACTAATAATACCGACGCTCAACAACAACTTGGTTTCCTTAGTGAAAACCAGAAAGACTTAAATGATGCCTTTAGCTCCCTGTTAAAAACTCGTCGTCACCTGCGTAATGACTGGTTACTGGCCGAAGCAGAATACCTTATGAAGCTGGCCAATCATCGTTTACATCTGGCAGGTGATACCAACAGCGCATTGGCGGCCATGCAAGCGGCTGACGAACGCCTGCATGATATGGGCGATCCAGCAGTCATTCCTTTACGCAAGCAACTGGCCGAAGACATCAATCATCTTAAAGCGGTATCAATTCCAGACATTTCGGGTTTGTCGCTCACACTCTCGGCTCTGGTTAAGAGCATCGATAACTTACCGCTTGTCGCACCACAGGCTGAAGAAACAACGGATAACAGAGCCGAGGCTCCCGCTAACAAACTGGAAAACCTGGAAGAGCTTCCGGGGATGATCTGGGCAGATGTTAAAAAACTACTGGTGATTCGTGAACACCATGGTCGAGTTAAACCATTATTAACTCCTGAGCAGCATTTTTTCCTAAAACAAAACCTGATACTCAAACTGGAACAGGCACAACTGGCTCTGCTTGATCAAAACCAGCCAATTTATAAAGAACGTCTGCAAACAGCGATGGAATGGGTAATTGAATTTTTCAAAGCTGAAGCCCCTGCCACACAAAATATGCTGACACAGTTAAAGGAACTATCGGCTGTAGATATTCAACCCGCTCTACCGGATATCAGCGCCAGCTACCGCGCCTTAAAAGACTTCCAGGAGAAACAGGCCGACGCCAATGAGGGGCAGTCATGAGGCTACTGTTCTTTGCCCTGCTAACTCTTTGCGCCGCCGTGGTTGTTGGCCTGCTCGCCTATCAGGATCCCGGTTATGTTCTGATCAGCCGAGGTGAAAGTGGCTACGAACTCAGCCTGACACTTTTTTTAGTGATCATTGCAGCCTCTTTCATTCTGTTCTACATCGGCCTGCGTCTTTTCTTTAACACATGGACGATTCCAAAACGACTGCATTCATGGAAACAATTACGCCAGGCTAAAAAAGCACAACGATTAAGTATTCGTGGATTAATCGAGCTGGCACAGGGTCACTGGATTCAGGCGGAACGTAATCTGATCAAGTGTGCTCCTTATGCCAAAGCCCCTTTATTAAATTATTTATCTGCCGCACGAGCAGCACAGAAACAACTGGCCCATGATCGTCGCGATCACTATTTATCCATGGCGCATAAATCCACTCCTGATGCCGACTTTGCTGTCCAGCTCACCCAGGCGGAATTGCAACTGGTGCACGGCCAACTGGAACAATCACTGGCCACATTACTGCACCTGTATTCCATCGCCCCTAAACATACCCATGTGCTGTTATTGCTCATGCAAATTTATGAGAAATTAAATAGCTGGGGTGATCTCAAGGGTCTGTTGCCTGCACTACAAAAGAATAAAGTCATCACACCCGAGCAGCATCAGGAACTAACGGTAAAAGTCTTCACTGAATTACTGGAGATTGTCGCCCGGACCGAACAGGCCAATAAGCTTGAAAAATTCTGGCAAGATCTGCCCCGTTCCCTGCGCCAGCACACACAACTGGTTAAACGTTATTGTTATCACCTGATCCAGCAGGAGCAATTTGATGATGCCGCCGAAATTTTGCGTCATACCCTTAATCAAACATGGAATCAGGATCTGGCCTATTTATATGGCAAGGCCAATAGCAGTCGGGTCGACAAACAACTCCTGAATGCCGAAGAGTGGCTCAAGGATCGGAAGAACAACCCGGTTCTGTTACTGACCCTGGGTCGCCTGAGCCTGTACAACAAACTCTGGGGCAAAGCCCGCACCTACCTGGAAGCCAGCATCGCGCGTGACCCGTATCCGGAAACCTATCGTGAACTGGGTCTGCTACTGGAACAGCTGGAAGAAAAAGATGCCGCGGCCGAGTGTTATCGTAAAGGCATTATGCTGGGTGAAAAAATACCCTGCTGAAATAAAACCACAGGCTGGTTTCTGATGCTGACACGCCGTACAATCGTCCTTTCATTCTTAACCTGTTGATTTAAAA
>JAPHRJ010000100.1 GCA_026196045.1 Gammaproteobacteria bacterium | reverse complement strand
CAGCTAATGGTGGAAGGATCAACACCAACCTGCACATAAGATAAAACGGCTTCTGCGAGAACTAAACCACTAAAATCCAGCACAACCATAATCAGGACAATATGCAGCACATTGGGTAATAAGTGCCGTCCGATAATCGTGAAGTGTCCAACACCAAAGGCTGTTGCGGCCTGGATGTAATCCATTTCACGCAGTTTCAGGACTTCACCACGCAACAATCGACATAGACCGGTCCAGCCAGTAATACCCAAAACTACACACAAAGCCAGCAGACGTAGATCAGCCTGATCACGAGCACTTTCAAAAAACTCAGGGTGGTTGGTCATATAAACCTGGATAGACAGAATCGCGGCTGCAATCAACAAAACGCCAGGGACAGAACTGAGGGTGGTATAGATATACTGGATTACATCATCAATCCAGCCACGGAAATACCCTGCCATAATTCCCAGCAGTACCGCAAAGGGCAACATGACTAAGGTCGTTAATGTTCCAATCACTAATCCAGTACGAATACTTTTTAATGAAAGATAAAGTACATCCTGTCCGACCTTGTCGGTACCAAACACATGGTACAGAGTACTGAGTTGCCAGATAGCCGAAGCAACAATTAGTAAGATGCCTGAGGTAACGAGTACAACTCGGAATGGTAAAAAGCGATTTTCTTTTAGGTATTGTTTAGAGACTTCAGCAAACGATAGAGAATGTTTTTGTTTTAGGTAAAACAAAAGTGAAAGAGCAATTACGGACCAAATCACAACACCCGTTAGCATTCCTTTTAGCGAATTGAAAATTATGTCCTGAGTTTTCTGCTGCTCTGGATTTTCCAGATGTTGACCACCATACTGTAGGCGCGGATAGGCTCGGTATTGCTTACCATCTTCTGCCGTCATGGTTTCTTTTGCAAATAGATGTGTCGCAAAGGGTGCAGAATAGGTTTTCTCAACCTGTGTATGTAAATGTGATAATAGCGTATCCAGTACGGTAAAGACTTCTACCGAATAATGTTGTTCTCCTTCATTTTCCGTCAATGGCTTTTGAAAATGTATCGAATCCAGTAAACCAACGACCACATAGACTGATAACACTACTGCAGAAACCAGAGCTCGCCGGCTTTGAAATACCTGCTTCCAGGGATTAAGTAAATGAGGCTTATGACGAATATAAGCCACCAGAAAAATAATGGCGACAAGTAAAATAAAGATCAGCCGATCGGTCCAGAGATAAACGGGTTTAGTACTAAAAAAATGAGGCAGGACAAAATAAGCCAGGGCCAACACGATGACGGTTAACAAAGGCTTTAACAGGAATGACTGTCGAAATGAAGATAACATAAATATTCCCTATTCCAGCCTTACCCGTGGATCAACCATCGTGTAGGAAATATCAGTCAATATCAATCCAATGATATACAGGACAGATCCAAGAAAAACCATGGCACGGACAATAGCAAAATCCTGATTCTGAATTGCATCAATCGTGTAACTTCCCAGTCCAGGTATCCCGAAAAAGGATTCCGTAATCAGGCTTCCCATAAATAATAAAGGAATAACTACCACCACTCCGGTCAAAATTGGAATCATCGCATTCTTTAAGACATGCTTAAACAGCACTCTAATTTCTGACAAGCCTTTGGCTCTTGCGGTACGCACATAGTCCTTGTTAATTTCCTCCAGAAAAATAGTACGATACCAGCGAGAGCCAGCTCCGATTCCGCCAATAACACCAATAATGACCGGCAGCACCAGAAACTTAATTGCACTGACTCCGGTATCGTAACCAGAAATAGGAACCAGGTGCAGAAGCTTGCCCACCAGAAACTGTCCACCAATAATATAAAACAGACTGGAAATAGACATTAAAATGACACAAAGCACGACACCCCAGATATCAATATAGGTCGCACGAAAAAATGCCAGTAACATAGCAAAAGTAATGTTCACCAGGATACCAACTATAAATACGGGTAAAGCTATAGCCAGACTCGCCCACATGCGTTGGCTGATATCAAAACCAATATCTCGTCCATCATCGGCACTGCCGAAATCAAACACAAATAGTCGCAATGATTTATCAAAGAAAATAGTATCTGAGACTTTTTCTATTCCTTCAGCTGACGCGTTGTACAGCAAGGGTTTATCATAACCGCGTTCCTGCTTCCATTTATCTATCGACTCAGGCGTGACACGTTTCATACCCAGATGCATACGTGCCATATCATCTGGACTGTTCACCACAAAAAATAATGAGAAGGTCAGTAAGTTAACACCGATTAAAATCGGTATAGCATAAAGCGTGCGACGGATAATATAAGCAAACATCTTATTTCAATACCGCCGGTTGACGTTCCTTACGGCGATATACCATCACGGCAGGAACAATAGTAATAACAAGTAACAGGAAGACAAGAACGACAGGCCAGATAACTGGCTTGTTCCATTTGCTTCGCATTTGTTCACGTAAAACAGGATCAATACGTTTGTACATTAAGGTATTGTGCGCCATCAGGTTGGGCTTGGCATTTCGATACCAGTTATGATGTAAGACAAATCTTTTCGGATGAAAACCCCATATCCACGGCGCATCATGACGTAACATTTCCATTATTTCATTGATGATCGCCTGACGCTCTGGACTGTTGTCCATACTTTTCATTTTATCAAACAACTGGTCAAACTTCGGGTTATGATAATTTACGGCATTTTCACCATGATGTTTGACTTTACCATTAGGGCCATAGAGTAAAAACAGGAAATTTTCTGGATCAGGATAATCGGCATTCCAGCCCCACATGAATAACTGTGCATTACCTTTACGCATCTTTTCCTGAAAACGATTGTAGTCTGTATTTCGAATCACCAAATCGAGGTCAATCTTTTTCAATTGCTTACGTAACCAGTCAAAACGGGACTTGTCTTCTGGACCTCCTCCAGTGATATCCAGGTGTACCAGTAAAGGCTTGCCACTATCCTTATCTCGACCATTGGGATAGCCTGCCTGTACCAGTAACTGTTTGGCCGTCTCTATAGATTTTCGTTCAGGCTGACCATTGTTCCAGTTGTATACATAGGTATTAATGCCCGACTCACCCTCAACATGACCAAAAATACCCGGTGGAATGGGTCCCTGTGCTGGTTGACCGCGACCATTCATGAAAATAGAAACAAATTCTTCGTAATCGATGGCAATCGAAATCGCCTGTCGTAATAAACGAGCCCGCTCAGTATCACCACCTACAACTGGGTCGAGCATATTAAAACCCATATAAAAAATTGAAGCCTCGACACTGGTTATTAACTCAATACCTTTCTCTTGCATCATCGAGGTTAATTCAGCATCGCCCTGAGCTGAAAACTGAATAGCTTGATCAAAACTGTCTGAGCTGACGCCAGAGACATCATAATATCCCTGCAAAAACTTGTTCCAGTAAGGAATAGTTTCTTTCTCCAGGTTATAGATCACCTTATCAATGAATGGCATCGACTTCCCTGCATCTGTCAGCCAGCCTTTTTCAAAATCACCACTATCTCCATCTGTTGGATAACGTTGTTCATGAAAGTTGGGGTTACGTTCAAGAATCATACGAAGATTAGGATCATTAACACTTAACATATAAGCACCCGTCCCTACCGGATACCAGTCAAGCGTAATGTTGCGATCTTTCATCCCCGGCTGAGAATAAAATTGATCAGCTTCGAAAGGCATAGGAGCAAAAAATGGCATCGCCAACCAATACAGTAACTGGGGGTAACGCCCTTTGACCTTGATGCGATAAGTATAACGATCCACAACTTCTACACCTGCTAACGGATAGCGGCGTAAATCGAAGAAAAACAGCTCATCCTTTTCTTTTGATTCCGTTTTATAAGCCTGTTTCAATGTCTTTGCATACTCAGTCAGGCCAACGATGTATTCACTCATCAAACCTTGAATCGGTGAACTGAGTTTTGGGTGTGCCAGTCGTTTGATCTGGTAGACATAGTCCGCTGCAACCAGCTCCCGTGAATCTACTCTGGCAAAATCCCCAAGACGATGAATACTCTCAAGTTCAACCTCGCTAAGCGCGTGGTATAGAGGGTTATTGTTTTCATTTCGTGCAAACGCAGGATGAGGCTGATAGCGAATCCCCGGTTTGATCTGGATTTCATAGGTACTGTAGGCCACATTTTTGTCGTCAACACTTGCTGTGTCGGCAATTTCCTCTCCCTGATGATCAAAATACTTTACTCGCGGCATCTGGCTCGCCGTGAGTGGTACTAGTTGATAGGGCCGCTTGAGGAAATGATATTGCAAAGGGGGTTCGTAAATTTGTCCAATAAAAGCATATTCATTGGAGCTGTAAGAACGAATGGGATCCAGATGTTTGGGGCGTTCGGAAAAAGAAGAATATAGAATATTCTGTTGGCTATCGGCCTGTGGATAAGGATTATTTAAGGCTGCAAAAGTGGATGGTATAGAACCGATCACAAAAACCAGAGCAGAAAATATCGCCAAACCCTGACGATAGAATAAGAGGTCAGGCAGGCAAATTATTTGACTAAAATGGGCAGGTCTTTTCGCAGATCTCTTCAAAGTTTCATTCATTCAAGAACATTGAATCCGGTTTATTATAAGGATTATTTTTACCTGTTGTATTCATTTATTAATAGAGTTTATTATAATCTGACGCAGGGGAGAAGAGATATTAACAAGCCTCTTTTCCCCGTGTCAGATTTCCGGTAAGGTACGCAACAATAAGCCGCTGATAATGCATAAACAGTAAGCATTCCAGTTATAGAAACTATTACAAAATTTTCATTTCACAAACTTAAGGGTATTCAAGATGGGTTTTCTTCAAGGCAAACGCGCATTGATTGTTGGATTAGCCAGTAACCGTTCCATTGCCTGGGGCATCGCTCATGCCATGCATCGCGAAGGTGCTGAATTAGCTTTTACTTATCAAAATGAGAAACTCGAAGGTCGTGTTGCCAAAATGGCTGCCGAACTGGATTCCGAGATTGTGGTGCCCTGTGATGTCAGCAGTGATGAAGAAATTGATACTGTATTTGATAAACTGGACGACTACTGGGATGGACTGGATATTATCGTCCATTCTGTCGCCTTTGCACCACGCAATGAGCTTGAGGGTGATTACCTCGACAATGTCACACGTGAGGGCTTCCGCCAGGCCCATGAAATCAGCTCCTACAGTTTTGCCGCACTGGCAAAGTCCGGTATGCGCATGATGGAAGGCCGTGATGGTTCCCTGCTCACCCTGAGCTATCTGGGTGCAGAACGCGCCATGCCTAATTACAATGTTATGGGTCTGGCTAAAGCCAGCCTGGAAGCCAATGTACGCTATATGGCGCAGAGCCTGGGACCAGACGGTATCCGTGTTAACGCCATCTCAGCCGGTCCTATCAAAACGCTGGCTGCAGCAGGAATCAGTAACTTCCGCAAAATGCTGACCGAAGTTGCAAAAACCGCCCCTCTACGCCGTAATGTGACTATTGAAGATGTCGGTAACGCCGCCGCCTTCCTCTGCTCTGATTTAGCTTCTGGTATTACCGCCGAAACAATTTATGTCGATTCTGGCTACAACAAGATCGGCATGCGTCCCCTGGATGATGAATAATCCCACAAGGACATACTCTTAGAGATATTGCCATTCAGTTAATAACCCTGTTTTTTATGCGGGTTATAAAACTTATTTCTGAACCTGGGCGAAGGTAAAATGCTTATGCCCAAGATAGCTGGTGATCACCGGCACTGACAGACCAATAAAATGGGCCACTTCTTCCGGATAAAACATCAATCCTACATATGGGAAAAGGTATTCGGCCAGACCCACACTGATGAACCAGACCTGAATTACTGCAGCCAGATTAACCAGGCTAAAGTACAGGAACTCCTGCGACGCTGGTTTACCGCTGGGGGCAAAAACCAGCAACTTCGATAATAAATAGGCCGTTACCATGCCCGTCAAATAAGCAACAACAACGGCTATCCTGAAACTCGTCCATTCACTATATAAAATTCGACTAACGAAATTAACAATGGCCGCAAAGCCACCGACCATGATAAAACGAATGAACTCTTCTTTATGATTGTTCATAGGTGGGCTGTCCGGATCATTAATGCGAGTACAGCTCTGCCATTTCTCGTCCCAGTCTCACACTTTCAGAAATAGAACGATCTTCGGGATAATAGTAACTCGTATCTGCAATGAACAAACCTTTAATCGGCGTTTTAACCGGAGGTAAAGCTGAAGCAAAGCCCGGGTGACAGACCGGCTGGGCAAAGCCATAACGTGAAACATGAGCCTCAAGAAACGATTCATCCTTCAGTTCCGGGTTAACCATTTTAATGTAGGACTGAGCTTCATTAACAAAATCATCATTGGTCATTTCGTGCTTGGGGTGAGTTTGTGGCATGTAATACGGAACATAAACAATATGATTATCAAAACGTCGCAAATTAGAAAATTCAATTAAACCGGGAATATCAATATTTTCATCGCTAATATTGAGCCAGAAGTTTTTTGTCACCGGGCTATCTAACTGAAAAATGACGCAGACGACACCCATATTTTTAATTGAACTATATTTTTCTTTGTAGTCATCTGGAAGGGCCTGAATCATGTCAGGTACAAAAGGCAACGGTATGGTACTGAATACCGCATCATAGTTTTGTTCTTCACCATTTATCCGGATACCGGTTATCTGGTTGTCGTTAACCAGGACCTGTTCGACAGGTTGCTTAAGATGGATTTTTCCACCTAGTGCAATAATCGCTTTTTCCATTTCCTGCAACAGAACATCAGAGCCGCCTTCCAGGTAGCCCATCTCTTCCTGCATCATGCTTTTACGCGATAAACCAACACGCTTAATACGCGACCAAATCCACGCTGCAGACAGGTTATCTTTATACTCAAAAAACTTTAATTCAAACAGACGTTTCCATAATACATCATATGATTTTTTTCCTATCCAGCGCTGAATCCATTCAGACGCTTCCTGATCATCAAGATGCTGCCAGTTATTAACCTTTGTAGAAAAAAAGGCATGAAAGCCATAACGCAGTTTGGAAAGTAAATCGAGTTCAGGAAATTTTAATAGCGCGACAGGATTTCCCCATTCATGCAGACGACCTTTAAAAAAATACCCCATAAAGGTCTCACGCCATTTTAATTTGTCCTGAATGCTCAGCTCATCGAGTAAATCGAATAAATGAGTATCTGGTTTACAGATAAAGTGATAATAACGTTCGATGTTGATTCCAGCAAAGTCAAAATGTGCGGCCATACCGCCAATACGATCATCGGCTTCATATAACTCGACCTCATGACCGACCTTTAATAAGTCGTATGTACAGGCCAGCCCCATAACACCGGCACCAATAACTGCAATTTTTGCCACAGAATACTCCCTGGAACTTCAGTATTTCTAGAATTTCAGTACATAGGCTGAATAACGTTTATCAAGAAACGTTTCATCAATGGCCTGCTTAAAAGGTGTGGATTTTACATCAAAAATATCCCACCAGGGAATGAGCTCAAACTCATCATGGGCGGTTAGTGCCGTTAACTGGGAAGCGGTAAAAGGAGGATTATCATCAAAGAAAGCATAGATTTTCAACAGAAAGGCAAAGAAAAATACCGGAATATGGACAATCCACGTTTTAGAGCCAATTGAGCTTTTTATCTGCCGAATAATATCTACATAGTCCACCATTTCTCGCCCTGTAATATTGTAAATTTCATTATCAGGTTGCATTTCCATCGCAGCAACAATAATTTTACAGAAATCACGAGCGTAAAGCGGCTGACGCATATATTTACCACTACCAGGGATAGGAAACACTGGTATTTTTTGCATAAAGCGTGACAACCATCCAAGATGCTTACGATCAAACCAGCCAAACATTAAAGTGGGACGTAGGACACAATGTGGAATACCACATTCAACAACCAGCTTTTCCTGTTCTTTCTTGGTGTTGGTATAATCATCATCTGCAACCGACTCTACAACCGATGAGCTAACATGAACAATATAGGGTACCTGTTTTTCCTTTGCTGCCTTTAAAACGAGTTTGGCAGAATCGATATTATTACGAATAAAGTCATCTGAATATTTTGATCCAATTTGCGCCTGCAACATAATGATTGTTGCTGCACCGACTAAATATTCTTCCCATTCACCATGCTCTGACACATCAGCATCTACTATCATTATGTCAGGATGTAACTCTTTTAAAACTTGAAGATTTTCTGCATATTTATCAATAGCAACAATATTATTGTAGCCCTTTTCTTTTAACTGGATGATCAGATTTTGTCCTACTAGTCCCGCCGCTCCAGGGATAACTATTTTATCTTCTTTTCCAATTTTACTGGGTAACTTATTACTCATTATCACAAACTCATTCTTTTGAATATTTTTTCTGGTATAAACTTAATGATCAACATGATCCAGAACCAGAACCATGGCACATATAATGTATCTTTGTTTTTCTCGATCGCCTTAACAATACTCTTTGCAACGGTCTTTGGAGATGCCCACAGCGGGCCTTTATCAAATGCTTTAGTCATTGGTGTATCAACAAACCCAGGTTTAATGGTTAACACATTAACACCTTTTGTTGCTAAACGATTTCTTAGCCCTTGTAGAAAAATAGACAATCCACCTTTTGCTGCCCCATAAACATAATTGCTTTGACGGCCACGATCACCTGCGACTGATGAAATAACAGCAATAGTACCAGACTGTTGTTTTTCAAAATAATTACCGAGTACCGTTAAAACAGAAATAACGCTTACAAGATTAAGATTAAGAGCCTTAAGTGTCTCATCACTTGATTCAGCGCAGGCAACTTGATCAGGCAAGGTGCCATAAGCAATTAATACAGTATCAATTGAACCCAGAAATGCATTTGCATTATCGAGAACAGTATTAAAATCAGAAGCCACAGAAAAATCCATACAGGCAGTCGCAACATTACCTGCTCCTCGACTAAGAAGATCAGCTTTAACTATATCGAGTTTAGATTCATCACGCGCAACCAGAAACAGTTGACATCCAGGACTTGCGTATTGTCTAGCTACTTCCTGGGCAATTGCTGAGGTTGCGCCGATTATCATTATATTTTTATTCATGTAATTTATTTTTTAATCAGCAGCCGTTACTCGGCACCAAAAACTGGATGAGAATTTTGGATCAATATACTCAGAAAATGTCTGCCACTGAGGATAATAGTGTTGAAAACTCTGCGCTGACATTCGCGCATCCTTGGCAGGATAAACGGCCCCACTTGCTTCCACAACAATTCTATCCAATTCGTCCATCAATTGCAGTGTTTTGCTTCCCTGATTTGCAAAATCCAGGGCCAGTGTCACCCCTTTTCGAGGAAAGGACATCATTCCAGGTGATTCCACATCACCAAATTTTTTCAACACAGATAAGAATGACCCCATTTTTGACTTTGAAATAGTCGATAATAACTGCTCTGTAATATAAGCCCCATCATCAAGGGGAACCACACACTGATATTGATAAAAACCTCTTTTTCCATACATTCTGTTCCAATGACAAATGCCATCCAATGGATAAAAGAATGGTTCATAACAACCAATATTTTGATTAACTTTCTTTTGATTTTTGTAGAAATACAGCTTATTGAAAGCATTAATTGTATGCTTGTTCAAAAGAACATTAGGCAAATTCATTGGAACGGATACCGTCCTTTTTTCCTTACAGGGAGTCGTATCCTGGTCTGTATGTTGTCCGCGCATAAACAAACCGCGACCAAGACTTGCACCTGTGGCAAGACAATCAATCCATGAAACCGTATATTCCCATTTGTCATCTGATTCATCAGACAAAGAAAAAAATTCAGCCAAATTAGCAAAGGCAATTGTTTCAGATATTACTTTTGGACCTGGTATTTTTTTTAGCTGTATTTCTGCCGATATGATCAGACCAGTCAAACCCAGCCCACCGATAGTCGCTTTGTAAAATTCAGTATTTTTTTCTGTGGTACATATGATACGTTCACCACTGGAACGAAGTAATTCAAATTCGGTGACATGGCATCCAAACGTACCGGCAGAATGATGATTTTTACCATGTACATCATTGGCTATAGCGCCTCCAACAGTGACAAATTTTGTTCCTGGTGTCACCGGTAAAAACCAGCCCTGAGGCACAACAAGATCCAGAATCTCGGCTAGCGTTACACCTGCCTCACACCGAATGATCCCGGTATTAGAGTCAAACTGGATAAAATGATCCAGACTTGATGTAACAAAAAGTACACCACCATCATTAAGACAGGAATCACCATAACTACGCCCCAACCCATAGGGCAAATAACCAGCGCCTGTCTCATTAAACTCTATATTCAGGTTACGCCAGGCAGGTTGAATAATACTGTGATGCGAAACAGGAATATTTCCCCAGGATTGATATTTACTCATCCTATACGGCCAAAGCAATGCCCGCGATCGCCATTATAACGATCATGTAGCTTTGTTTATCCTTAACCGCAAAAAGCACAGGATCTTCATTCATCTCTCCACGATGTGCCAATAACCACATACGGCTAATCCAGTACAACATGGCAGGAAACACCATCCACAGTAATTCTGGTTGTTGATACTGAACCACATGCTCAGGTGTCTGAATATACAAAGCAATCACAAGGACAGAAATAAACCCACTTGAAACTCCTAGAGCAGAAAGAATGCTTATATCATCTGTGGAATAACCACGGCCATGACTGTGAGCTTGTTCCATTTTTACGAGGTTAAACAATTCAGAAAAACGCTTTAGTAGTGCCAGTGAGAAAAAGAAGAACAGAGAAAACGCTAATAACCAGAATGATAGATCCACATTTGCTGCAACTGTCCCAGCCAGTACCCTGATGGTATATAAACCTGCCAGTATAAATACATCTAATAATGCAAATGACTTTAATCCCAGTGAATAGGCTGTTGTTAAAATAAAGTAGACTGAGAATACAGCGGTATACTCGAGTGATACCGCCATGGACAGTAAAATTGAAGCTAATAATAAGAGAGGAGCAATGAACAATCCCACCACAATAGGAAGTTCCCCAGAAGCAAAAGGACGATTTCTTTTTGTTGGATGTATCCGGTCAGCATCCAGATCCATCAAATCATTAAACATGTACACAGAGGATGCGCATAAACAAAATGAAATAAATGCTATCAGACTTGAGAAAATACGCTGCTGATCAAAATAGGCATGCGCCAGCATAAGCGGTATAAAAATAAGAATATTTTTTACCCACTGATGGGGACGGATTTCCTTGATAATACCTTTAGTAAAAGATCGTGACTTGGGGTTATTAATTCCAGTATCAGTTAGAACTTTAACACTCTTATCAATCATTCCAGTGAGAAACTGCTTATCACCAACAACAATAGCCGAGTCTGCATATTGCCAGATATGTATATCGGACTTGTCATTCCCTATATAAGAAAACTTTTCCTCACCGTAGAGCTCAACAAGTTTCTTTGCTTTGTTTCGGCCTTTAAGATTAAAGTTCGCATTGCTCCCATAAACTTCATCAAATATTCCCAAATAAGCAGCAACCCTATCAGCAAATAATTGATCTGATGCCGTTACAAGCACAATTTTCCGACCCAAACTTTTCTCTTTCTTTAAAAAAGAGATAACCTCATCATTATAAGGTAACAGCTCATAATCAAGTTTAATACGGCGAGCAATCTCATGCTTTAAGTACGATTTACCTTTAAGCAACCAGAACGGAATTAAAAATAGAGAGAAAAAGTGTTGTTTAATAAGTCTTATAAATGACTCAAAAAGCAAGTCAGTATGAATGAGTGTGCCGTCCAGGTCGACACATAAAGGATACTGGGATGACACTACGATACCTTAAAAATACTATTCAGCGGATACAACAATATTATATATATCAATTTTGCACCTTGGATATTCTGGGTTCTTCCGTTCTTAGTGCCTGTTTCATTTCTGGAACAAAAGTTTTTATCAACTCAATAATTGCATCTTCATCGTATGTTATGCTTTTGGATGCAATTTCAGCCAGATTTTTTTCAAGGAACTTCCAGTCTACTTCCCGATATTTAGCTAATAAAACTTTTTCATGTCCTGTTGGAGAGAGGTTTTCTGACTCATGAAACAACTCTTCATACAGTTTTTCACCAGGCCTTAACCCTGTATAAACAATTTCAACATCCTTACCAGGCATTTTTCCAGAAAGTTTGATCATTTGTTCAGCTAAATAGGTAATATTAACAGGCTCTCCCATATCCAGAACAAATATTTCTCCACCCTCACCGAGAACCGATGATTGCATGATTAGCTGGCAGGCCTCAGGTATCGTCATAAAGTAACGGGTCATATCAGGATGTGTTACTGTTAAAGGTCCACCATTTTTTAACTGCCTTTTAAACAGTGGCACAACACTACCCGCCGATCCAAGGACATTACCAAACCTGACAGTAATAAAAGAAGTATCAACCCGGGTATTAAAGTTCTGACAAAATATTTCAGCAACACGTTTAGAGGCACCCATAATATTTGTCGGGTTTACAGCTTTATCTGTAGAAATTAGAACAAAATTTTCTACCCCATGTTTCGCAGCTGACTCGGCTAATATCTTTGTACCAAGAATATTATTTTTTGCCGCTTCTCGAACCTGAGACTGAAGCAAAGGAACATGTTTATAAGCAGCCGCATGGAATACCTCGCCGGGTTTATAGGTTGCCATAATTTGATTAACACGAACTTCGTCAGTCACATCACCAAGGCAAGCATATAATGCCATTTCCGGATATTGTTCAGTGAGCTCTTTTTCAATTGAATATAAATTAAACTCACTCCTTTCAAGAATGACCAAAGCGGCTGGTTTTAATTTGGCAATTTGTCGGCACAGCTCAGAGCCGATAGACCCGCCACCCCCGCTAACCAAAACTGTTTTATTTACTAAATCAGATTTAATATTATCCCAGTCCAGTCTAATCTGATCACGACCAAGCAAATCATCAATTGAAACTTCCCTTAATGCATTCACCGTCACTTTTCCAAGAGCCATATCGCTGACCCTTGGTAAGGTTCTAAATTCAACATTCAGCTTTTCACAAATACCAACAATTTCACGCATTTTGGCTGAGGATAGGGAAGGCATGGCAATAATAACTAGAGCAACCTCATTGTCTTTTACAATATTGGGGATATCAGCCACTTTCCCCAGAACCTGTAATCCCTGTATTTCTCGCCCCTGTTTATTTTTATCATCATCTGCAAAGCCAACAGGTAAATATGTCATCCCATCATCCTGTGGTTGCCTTAGTTCTTTTGCAACAATCTGACCTCCACGACCTGCACCAACAATTAGAACTGGTTTACCATTTTTATCAAGGATCATCCGGTCTTTAAAAATTCGATAGCCAAGTCGTGCTCCTGCCAGGAAAAGAAATAGCAAAATACCGTAAAGTGGGAAAATAGAGCGCGGAATGCCTTCGATCCTGTTTAGAATAAAAACAACGAAGAGGGAAATTACAACGCCAACAGCAACCGCTTTGATAATACGAATAAAATCAGGAATTGATGCAAAACGCCATATGCCTCTATATAAACCAAACCACCTGTAGACTAAAGTTTGGGTTATTATTAATACTGGTAAGGTCCAGAGTGCGTCCCTATAAAATGGTTCAGGAATCGTTTCTAAATTAAACCGTAATAGATATGCCAGGGACCATGCCAGAGGAATAGTCAGGAAATCGTATATCGATACCAATAATAGACGGCTTGTCTTTAACATATTTAATTAATCCCTAATTTTTTATAATTTTCGTTGCAGCACTGAATATACTTAGATAAAACAAAATAGATACAAAAAGTATACCAAGTTGCACATTTTGTTGTTCTGAAATTACCGCAATCATTACCATTGCTGAGCAAACTAACATAGCTAAATACTCAAGTAATACAGTTCGTTTGTGGCTCCAGCCATATACTACAAAGCGTTGATAAAGATGTGTTCGATGCGCTTCCCATACTTTTTCACGTTTGATTAAACGTCTAAATAAGGTAAATGTTGCATCCAGAATAAATGGTGAAAAGACCAACACGCCTAACCAAACTGGAATAATACCGATATTATCTGCCCATATCATCAGTGCAGCCATTAGAAAACCCAACATCGAGGATCCTGCATCCCCCATAAATATTTTAGCGGGTGGAAAGTTAAACACCAGAAAACCAGCACTGGCACTCGCAATCAATCCAGACAAAATAGCCAGTGGAAAAGCATCCTGAATCCAGGCTAGTAAAGTAAATGTTGTAAAACCAATCACAGCCATTCCACCTGCAAAACCATCCATTCCATCCATGAAGTTATAGAGGTTAATACACCAAATAACCAGAAGAAAAGTAAGCATATAAGCCAGCCATTCTGGTAATTCAAAGGATAGAAAAGGTAAATCGATGCTTCCAATAACCATACCATGCGTTATCAAAAGCAAAGCCGAAATGGCCTGAAAAAATAATCGAATTTTGACACTAAGATCAAAAACATCATCCATAAACGAAACGATCACAATTATTAGCATTCCAGATATAACGGGCAACACTCGGGGTGTAAGAGGATGTATCAGATTAAAAGCAAAACCGACTAACATGATGGAAAAAAATATCCCCAATCCTCCCGTGCGGTTTACGGGTACACTATGTAATGATCTTTCATTGGGTTGATCCAGTATTGATAATTTAGCCTTCTGTTTAGACAGAAAATATACAGCAGCTAGCGCAACAACAAATGCTAAAAGGTTATAAATAAACACTGTCGAGAAATTCAATAACACAGTTTAATGCCTGGCTCTTTGTTCTAGATACCATGTTATCGTTTCATTAATTCCATCAGAACTTGTTCTTTGGGCTTCCCAACCCAGCGTTCTTCTTAACTTAGTATTATTGATCTGAAGTGATCCAAACAACCGATTTGCGAGAGCATTAAGCTTTGGTACCAATTTTATTATTTTCAGAACCAACACAGGAACTCTGAATAATCTCGGCGTACGTCCCAGTGCTTTCCCAATAAACTGTACCAATTTTTCAGTAGAAAGATCATCATCAGAAACAAGGAACCTCTGGTTTGCTGCAGCTGGATGCGTCATAAACTGTTTGATTACATCAACCAGATTATCAAGTCCAATTAGACTGCGTTGATTCTGCATTGCTGAAAACGGTAATGGTATACCTCGGTCAACAAGTTCAATTAATTTGTAAAAATTCCCTTTTACCCCAGGACCATAAACCAGAACTGGCCTGAAAATTACGACTTCCATTCCGGTTTCTTCCCCAAGTTTCATTAATGCTTCTTCGGCCTCATATTTAGATATGGCATATGGATCAACAGGACAAAGCCTGTCTGATTCTGAAAACGGCTTTTCCAGGGTTTCTTCTCCATGAACCTTTACCGTACTCGCATAAATAAAACGCCGTACCTTGGCTTTTGCTGCACATCTCGCCAGATGCAGTGTTGCATCAACATTAGCTTCACGAAAACACTTAACAGGATCACTTTCAGTTTCACGCATAACATGGACTCGGCCAGCCAGATGTATAACAGAATCCATATCATCTAACGCCGCTTCCCAATCAGGTAGTTGGGAAAAATCACCTAAGGAATAATAGTGAGCATTACTAATTTTATTGTTATTGTCTGGCATCGCTCGTACGCCACAGTTAACCTGATAACCATCATTTAATAATGACTTTACAAGAGCCTCACCTATAAAGCCGGTAGCACCAGTAACTAATGCTGTTTTTTTTATTTGATGTGAAATACCCAAAATTTACCGCTGCAATATCCGTTTATTTATACTTATTGTACAGGCCTGTTTCACCTTCCAGCTTAGCGATAATAACAGCACCACAGGAATCACTAAACACATTAACAGAAGTACGAAACATATCCAGAATCCGGTCTACAGCCAGGATCAGACCCAAAGCTTCAAGTGGTAAGCCAATGGCACTCAATATAATCGTTATTGCAACAAGACTTGCCGCAGGTACACCGGCTACACCAATGGATGTTAATAGAGCCACAAGTACCACGATAAACTGAGTAACAAAATCCAGTTCCACCCCGTACATTTGTGCAATAAACATAGCGGCCACGCACTCATACAATGCCGTTCCATCCATGTTAACAGTCGCACCAAGAGGTAAAATAAAGCTACTGGTTCTGTTTGATACTCCAGCATTTTTTTCAACACACTCAAGTGTCAGAGGCAAAGTGGCTGAAGATGATGCTGTTGAAAAGGCAGTTAGTAGTGCCGTTGCCATTGCCTGTAGGTGCCTTACGGGGCTCACTTTTGCGATAAACTTCAACAGGGATGGCAATACGATAAGCGCATGAACCAATAAAGCTAAAACAACGGTCATAAAAAAGGTCACCAGTGCCTGAGCCAGACTGGCAATTTCCTCTCCATCAAGCCCGGCAATCACCTTTGCAACTAAAGCAAAGACACCAATGGGAGCAAACTTCATCACCCATTCCGTGATTTTCATCATGACTTCGTAGACACCTTGCCAGAACTGAGTCTGTGTATTTTTAAGTTCATCCGATATTTTTGAAATAAAAAAACCAAAAAGAAGGCTAAAAAATATCATCCCTAGCATTTGGCCATTCGCGGCTGCATTAACAATATTGACCGGTACCATACTCAAAAACACATCAGCAATAGTACTTACATCACGACCGGCTACTTTTTCAGTGATCTGTGATGAATCAACCTGATCAAGCCCAAGCATCTCACCACCGGGTTTGCCATCAATAATGCCTGGGGTAAAAGTGTTCACCATTAAAAGGCCAATCAGGATAGCGGCTAAACTGGTTGTGAGATAATAACCAATAGCTCGGCTTCCAAGTCGTGCCAATCCCTGTGTACCACCAATATTGGAGACACCGACAATGATTGAAGACATAATCAGAGGCACGATAATCATTTTCAGGGCGTTCATAAATAACGTCCCGATAAAATTAAGAATCGCAATGAAGGAAATGCCTAAGATTGAAGATTTTTCATTGACAAGAACACCAACAAGCACTGCCAGAACGAGTGCAATCAGAATTTGCCAATGTAGTTTTAATTTCAGCACGGTGTAACCAGATTTATGGATATAAATGTTACAGACAAGAGCTGTTTCAAATTTTTATTTGGATTCCCTTCCGATTATTATCAATTATTCAAGGGAATCAATATTAATACTCACATCCGCCTGTTCTCGCAAATCATTCAGCATTGATTCCTGTACAGCCGCTGAATAGACTTTAATGAGATTCTGGGTTTGCTGAATTTTGTTGTGTTCTTCGAAGACAGGCCCGTCGATCACTTTATGCAATGCTAATATCACCACACTTCCATTTGGTAAGTTAGTCTTTGCAAAAACAGTCTTATCACCTGATGGTTTTGTTATGCGAAAAACTTCCGCTCTAATTTGTGGCGATATCTCAGCTACTTTTTCTGGCGCAACCTGACGAGTAACCTCCCCTGCACTTCTCCAGCTTACCCCAAATGATTCAGCCACCATATCAAGTGTGGCACCTTCTTTTAACTGAGTTAAGGCTTGTTCAATGGCGGCTTCCTGTTTCTCAGTCGCCATCTGGGTTTTAACATTATTCGCAATTACTGAGAGAACTTCCTGCTTCTCGAGTTGTTTAGCTGCCTTATGTTCTGCAACTCTAAGAACCATAACATGAGTATCTGAAACTTCGATTAGCTGGCTATTACGTCCCTGAGCCAGTACTTCCTCAGAAAATGCATTGGTAATAACTTTCTCGTTAGCGAATAAATCTTTTCCACCTTTCCTTGAAAAAGCAGAACTGGTTTTCAGTTCAACGCCTAATTCATTAGCGACTGGAGTTAAAGAGTCGGGAATTTCATAACTAAGATTATTCAGCTTATCGACTTGCTGATAATAATCCTGCTCAGCCTGTTGCATCTGCATATCCTGCTTGATGGTATCACGCACATCATCCAGTTTTGCCATTTGTACGGCCTGGATATCATCCAGTTTAATCAGATGATAACCAAACTGGCTACGTACAGGAGAACTAACCTGCCCCTTCTCCAGTTTAAATGCGGCATCCTCAAAAGCTTTATCCATAACTCCGCGCCCGAATAAACCCAGATCACCACCCTGTTTAGCGGAAACAAAGTCATCGGAATATTCTTTGGCTAAACTTGCAAAGTCAGAACCCGCACTCAATTTTGCCTGAATGTCTGAGATTTTTTGCCTGGCACTTGCTTCATCGGTTGTATCATCGACTTTAATCAGGATATGACTGGCCTTACGTTGCTCTGGCTGTTTGATATAGTTAGCTCGCTGCTGCTCGTAATATTGTGCAATTTCCTCTTCGCTTACATCAATCTCTTTAGCCATTTGGTCAAGTCTTAACTCGACATATTCAACAACAACCTGTTCAGGAGTCATGAATTCAGCTTTATGTGATTCGTAGTATGCGTCAATATCGCTATCATCTGGTTTAACTTGCGATAGATATATTTCTTTTGGAACTACTAAATAATCCAGCTTACGCTTCTGGCCATACAGTTTTGCAAATGACTGCAACTCACTCTCTGTAACAAAACCCGAAGCAGCGATTCCAGCTCTTAAGTGCTGCTCAGCGACATCACGGCTGATTTCCTGTTCGAATAGAAAACTGTTTACGCGCTGGGAATTCAAAGTTTGTTTGTACCGCTCTGGTGAGAACTTGCCATCCGCATCCTGGAATACTTCCATTGCGGCAATTTGTGCCATGACTTGTTGTGGTGCAGCAAAATACCCTGCCTGACGCAATTCCTGGTTAAGTAACTCTTCTTTCACCAACGCATTAACAACTTCTTTTTTCAGTCGTTCTTCGCTGAATAAGTCCGAGCTGTAATTTTTGCCCAACATTTGTTGTAAACGTTGTTGATAATTTTGATACGCACGATAAAACTCATTTTGGCTAATTTCAGCTCCATTCACCTCGGCAACATTAACCTGAGTTGTATCAGATAAATAACTGCTTAAACCAAAAAGGGCAAACGTAACAATAATCAGGCCAACAATAGTCCAGATTAAAATACCTTGGGCGCGATCGCGAATGAGTTGCAGCATTGAGAGACTCGATTAATTTTGTGAATTTATGATCGTTATTATGAAGGTCTTTATAACAAAAAAGGGCGCACTGTTAAACAGTTGCGCCCTTTAAATTTGGCGGAGCGGACGGGACTCGAACCCGCGACCCCCGGCGTGACAGGCCGGTATTCTAACCAACTGAACTACCGCTCCAAATTTTCTTATTTTACTACTTTTGAAAATGGTGGGTGCTGAGGGGATCGAACCCCCGACCCTCGCCTTGTAAGGGCGATGCTCTCCCAGCTGAGCTAAGCACCCTGCTTCAAAGGCGCGCTAGTTTACGGCATCTTTTAGCGCTTTACCAGCTTTAAATGAAGGAACTTTTGCAGCTGGAATTTGGATCGGATCGCCAGTACGAGGATTGCGTCCAGTACGTGCGGCTCTATCTTTTACAGAAAAAGTACCAAATCCAACCAGGGTCACTTGATCGCCTGATTTCAATGCTTGTGTCACACTTTCGAGAATGGTGTCCACGGCACGTGTTGCCGCTGCCTTTGAGATGTCGGCACTTTCGGCCACAGCGTCGATCAATTCTGCTTTATTCACTAAGTTATCCCCCTTACAGGTATTAAAAAAAATACCGCCGTCAGTGGCGCGTATTTGTGTTTACCGGACGGGCTTTTATACAGTTCAGGCTCATCCAGGTCAAGAACGCATCCAACAAATATTTTTATGGACCGCACAAAAAATGCCTGAACCTGTTTAATCAGGTTCAGGCATCGAGTTCAATTACAGGATTAATGGTGACGCAAAGAATTTGCTTTTTCAGAATCCCCGGCCTGTTTCAGTAGACCTTCCTTTTCTTCCTCTGCCGACAAAGACTTCGGAATATGTGTCAAGGCAACCTCAAGAACTTCATCAATCCATTTAACCGGTTTGATCTCAAGATTTTCCTTAATATTGTCAGGAATATCTGTCAGATCACGCTGGTTTTCTTCAGGAATCAATACTGTTTTAATTCCTCCTCGATGAGCCGCCAGTAATTTTTCCTTCAGGCCACCGATGGGCAGGACTTCACCACGTAAAGTAATTTCTCCGGTCATGGCCACATCAGAACGCACTTTGATATCAGTTAGAGCCGACACTAGTGCCGTGCACATTCCGATACCTGCACTCGGACCATCTTTAGGAATCGCACCCTCAGGGACATGTACGTGGATGTCGTTTCTATCAAATACATCAGCCCTGATACCCAGAACTCGGGCACGGCTTCTCACAACCGTTAATGCCGCCTGAATGGATTCTTTCATCACATCACCCAGTTGACCTGTAATACTATGCTTGCCCTTACCGGGCATGACAGCCGTCTCAATGGTCAGTAGCTCGCCGCCAACTTCAGTCCATGCCAGCCCCGTCACCTGACCAACCTGATCATGCTCTTCGGCCAGACCAAAGCGGAATCGTTGCACTCCGAGATATTTCTCCAGATTATCAATGCCCACTTCCACGCCAGAAGTTTCTTTCTCAAGTAAAATTTCCTTCACGACCTTACGGCAAATTTTGGCAATTTCACGTTCCAGATTACGTACACCAGCTTCACGCGTGTAATAGCGAACAATATTACGTACGGCATCTTCACTAATACTAATTTCATCCTCATTCAGGCCGTTGTTCTTAATTTGCTTTTGAATTAAGTAACGTTCAGCAATATTAATCTTTTCAGCTTCGGTATAACCAGAGAGGCGAATCACTTCCATTCGATCTAACAGTGGACCTGGGATGTTCATGGTATTTGAGGTCGCCACAAACATCACTTCAGACAGGTCATAATCGACTTCGAGATAATGATCGTTGAACGTATGATTCTGTTCGGGATCCAGTACTTCCAGTAGTGCTGAAGCGGGATCTCCACGGAAATCCATCGCCATTTTGTCAATTTCATCCAGCAGGAATAATGGATTACGTGTTTCAGCCTTGGAAAGATTTTGAACAATCTTGCCTGGCATTGAACCAATATAGGTACGACGGTGACCACGAATTTCTGCTTCGTCACGGACGCCACCCAGCGCCATACGGATGAACTTACGGTTGGTTGCCCGTGCGATAGATTTACCGACAGAGGTTTTACCTACCCCAGGTGGTCCTACCAGACACAGGATAGGCCCTTTCATTTTCTTCATTCGCTGCTGCACGGCAAGGTATTCAAGAATACGTTCTTTGACCTTCTCCAGGCCATAATGATCTTCTTCCAGTACCTCTTCAGCCTTAGCTAAATCATGGCGTATTTTTGTCCGCTTTTTCCAGGGCACACCTAACAGCCAGTCCAGATAATTACGTACAACCGTCGCTTCGGCTGACATAGGTGACATCATTTTTAACTTGTTCAGTTCAGCACTGGCTTTGGTCTTGGCTTCTTTTGACAGACCGGCTTTTTCAATTTTCTGTTCGAGTTCATCCAGCTCATTGGGAACATCATCCATATCGCCCAGTTCTTTCTGAATAGCTTTCATTTGTTCATTCAGATAGTACTCGCGCTGGCTTTTTTCCATTTGCCGTTTCACACGACCACGAATGCGTTTTTCAACCTGAAGTAAATCAATTTCAGATTCCATCATGCCCATCAGATGTTCAAGACGTTCGCGCAGATCGAGGATCTCCAGAATTTTCTGTTTTTCATCAATCTTGAGCGACATGTGCGCAGCAATCGTATCAACCAGACGGTCTGGATCATCAATATTAGATAGTGATGTCAGAATCTCCGGTGGAATCTTTTTGTTAAGCTTAACGTATTGATCAAACTGGCTGGTTAACGAACGTAACAGGACTTCCGATTCACGTTCATCAATATTCTCTTCTTCAAATTTCTTGATCTGTGCAGTGAAATATTCTTCTGACTCCATAAAAGTCACAATACGTGCACGTTCATTACCTTCAACCAGCACCTTGACGGTACCGTCAGGCAGTTTAAGTAATTGCAGAATACTGGCCACCGTACCTATACGGTACATATCTTCGATTTCAGGTTCATCCTGAGCGGCACTCTTCTGTGCAACAAGCAGGATCTGTTTATCGTTTTCCATCGCAGCTTCAAGCGCCTTGATCGATTTATCGCGTCCTACAAATAATGGAATTACCATATGTGGATAAACCACGACATCACGCAATGGTAAAACAGGAATAGCACTTAATTGTTCTTCAATGACTTCTGACATATTTATACTCTTAGGCTGTGTCTTTGTCAGACGTATAAAAAAGGGTCTTTTGATTGTGTATGGGCGGTACAGCTTAATTTCAACAGCTGAAAAAATAGGGTATTAAAAAAATTAAGGGGTATCAATGATACCCCTTGTAGTTATTCATCAGAAGATGCAGCTCGCTGCTCTCCCCCTTCAAAAATAAATAAGGGGTCACCTTCAGAATTAATAACCGACTCATCAATTACAACCTTTTCAAGGTCATCCATTGATGGCAGGTCATACATGATATCCAGCAGTATATGTTCCAGAATAGAACGAAGGCCACGAGCACCCGTTTTTCGATTCATTGCCCGACGAGCAACCGCACGCAGAGCTTCTTCACGAAATTCCAGATCACAACCTTCCATTTCAAACATCTTCGTATACTGCTTGGTCAAAGCATTCTTTGGTTCAGTAAGAATTTGAATCAATGCGTCTTCATCCAGTTCGCTAAGTGTTGCGACGACCGGTAAACGACCCACGAATTCAGGGATCAACCCATACTTGGTCAAATCTTCAGGCTCAACCGTTTGCAGGATTTCACTGACACTTTGTTGATCATCCTTACCTTTAACTTCAGCACCAAAACCAATACCGCCTTTTTCTGAGCGATCACGAATGATACGATCCAGGCCGGCAAAAGCACCGCCACAGATAAATAGAATGTTAGAGGTATCAACCTGCAGGAATTCCTGCTGTGGATGTTTACGTCCACCCTGCGGAGGAACAGACGCCACCGTCCCTTCAATCAATTTCAAAAGGGCCTGCTGTACACCTTCACCCGAAACATCACGAGTAATAGATGGGTTATCTGATTTACGTGAGATTTTGTCAATTTCATCAATATAGACAATCCCGGTTTGCGCTTTTTCAACGTCGTAGTCACATTTTTGCAGCAGTTTCTGAATAATGTTTTCGACGTCCTCACCCACATAGCCCGCTTCAGTCAGGGTGGTGGCATCCGCAATCGTAAATGGCACATTAAGTAAACGCGCCAGTGTTTCCGCTAACAGGGTTTTACCGCAACCAGTTGGCCCTACCAGCAAAATGTTACTTTTTGCCAGTTCAACGTCATCTTTCTTCTGGCCAGTTTCCAGTCGTTTGTAATGGTTATATACCGCTACTGACAGAACCTTTTTGGCACGAGGCTGCCCGATGACATACTCATCGAGAATATCCTTAATTTCATGGGGGGTAGGAAGACTATTGCCGGATGTGGCGGTTGCCTGTTCCTGAACTTCCTCACGAATAATATCGTTACAGAGTTCCACACATTCATCACAGACAAATACGGACGGCCCCGCAATCAGTTTGCGAACTTCATGTTGGCTCTTACCACAAAACGAGCAATACAACAGTTTGCCGTTATCACCCGTCGTGTTTTTGTCGTCGCTCATGCCTTTACCTCAAACAAAATTAGCTTACCCTAACCTTGCGTCCATTTTGATCGAAATTCAAGCCCTAAACACTTGAAGTTAACCACGTATTTTAAGTTGCTACTTGTTATCAGTCTTTACTAATCCGGTTATCCATGACTTTATCAATCAATCCGTAATCGACAGATTCCTGTGAACTGAGGAAAAAGTCTCGATCTGTATCCTGTTGGATACGATCCATGGGTTGTCCAGTATGTTTGGCCAGAATTTTGTTCAAACGTTCCCGAACATCCAGTATTTCCTTGGCATGAATCTCAATATCTGTCGCCTGCCCCTGGAAACCACCTAATGGCTGGTGGATCATGGTCCGAGAGTGCGGAAGGCAAAAACGTTTCCCATTTTCTCCCCCAGCGAGTAATACTGCACCCATACTGGCCGCCTGACCGATACACATGGTACTCACATCCGGTTTAATGAACTGCATGGTGTCGTAAATGGACAAACCCGCTGTCACCGAACCGCCTGGTGAATTGATATAAAGGTGAATATCCTTATCCGGGTTTTCCGACTCCAGGAACAATAATTGAGCCACAACCAGATTAGCCATGTGGTCTTCAACCTGTCCAACCAGGAAAATTACCCGTTCCTTGAGTAGCCGAGAGTAGATGTCATAAGCACGTTCACCACGTGCACTCTGCTCCACCACCATGGGAACCATTTGCCCATGTAAATCTAATGCACCACCAGTATTATTTTTATCGGTCACTATCCTCTATCCTTTAAGCTATTATGCTTTTTCAGGGTTCATAACTTCGTCAAAAGTACTTGTTTTCTCTACTACTTTAGCTTGCGACACGGCCCAGGCCACAACTTGCTCTTCCAGGACCAGTGACTCTACTTCAGCCAGACGACGTTTGTCGCCGTAATACCATTTAACGACTTCTTCAGGTTTTTCATAAGGACGAGCAATTTCATCAACCATTGCACGCACGTTATCTGCTTCGACCTTAATGCCATTTTCTTTAACAATTTCGGTCATAATCAGACCTAGAGCGACACGACGTTCGGCCTCTTCTGCAAACATACTTGCATCAATCGCGCCAAGATCCTTTTGTGCCAGGCCCTGACTACTTAGATTTTGTGCCATTTGATTACGCAGTGCTTCGGACTCGTTCTCAATTAAGGACTTCGGTACTTCGATTTTGTTGGCCGCAATCAGAACATCCATCACTTTTTGCTTAAGCTGAGTCTTGATTTGCTTGTTCAGCTCCATATCCATATTTTCTTTGATGTCTTCACGCAGTTTGGCCATATCACCGTTTTCAACACCCATTTTTTTCGCAAAGTCTTCATCAATAGGAGGAAGAACCGCTTCTTCCACCGTATTCACATGTACTGCAAACTGAACCGCTTTTCCAGCCAGCTCTTTAGCGTGGTATTCGTCAGGGAACTGCAGATCCAGAGTTAAATCGGTGCCAGCAGCAGCACCAACGATGCCATCTTCAAAGCCTTTGATCATGCGTCCAGAACCCAGCTCAATGCTCATATCCTTACCTTCGCCACCCTGGAAAGCTTCACCGTCAATGGTGCCATTGAAATCAATTTTGACCTGATCACCTTCTTTAGCCGGACGATCTGCCACTTCCCAGCTCACATGCTGACGACGAATACGATCAATCATCTTATCGACATCCGCATCTGCAATTTCCACGACCGGTTTTTCAATGGTTTCCTTATCAATGGCCGCTGGCTTGATTTCAGGATAAACCTCAAATACTGCGGTATATTCCAGACCCTGACCGGGTTCCGATTTGCTGCTGTCAAAGCTTGGCGCACCGGCAGGCTGCAGTTTTTCCTGGTCAAGTGCTTCATAAAAAGTAGATTGCACAACTTCATTGACCACTTCATCACGTACCTGGCCACCGTACTGTTGTTTAACAACATTCAAAGGGACTTTACCCGGACGAAACCCTTTCAATTTGACTGTTTTAGTCATGTCCTTAAGACGGGTTTCTACGGCATCGCTAATACGTGCCTCATCCACGGCAACAGTCACGCGGCGTTCCAAGGCAGAAGGGGCTTCAACTGAAACTTGCATTATCTTTCCTCTAAATTTATATAAATCAATTAGTTGTAATACTGGAGTAATAAAATATGGTGCGAAAGGAGAGACTCGAACTCTCACGGGTTACCCCACAGGTACCTAAAACCAGCGCGTCTACCAATTCCGCCACTTTCGCTAAGTATCCGGATTATACAAGCACTTGGTCGTCTCTTGCATCCCGGTTTTTTTTGACTTGGATATTTGAAGTTTTTGGTGGGCCCTGAGCGACTCGAACGCTCGACCAAGAGATTAAGAGTCTCCTGCTCTACCAACTGAGCTAAGGGCCCGTTTTCGTAATACGTTACCTTAAAAAATGGGGTGGCTGATGGGACTCGAACCCACGACGACTGGAATCACAATCCAGGGCTCTACCAACTGAGCTACAACCACCAGTGAACCTGTTTTAATATTATTTGGCGCGCCTGGCAGGACTCGAACCTGCTACCCTCGGCTTAGAAGGCCGATGCTCTATCCAGATGAGCTACAGGCGCTTACAAATCAGCCTACTCGCCAGTGTGGCAAATCCCTGCTTTTGGGATTGACACATTTTTAACATAACCCGTCAGAATTTTCCTGGCGGTTAAAATTGGGTCGGGGTAGAGAGACTATTCGGTTCCACCTCCCCCCTTCGGGGCCATCGTCGCCACATTTCATTGTGCTCCGATGTTCAACACATTTTCAATGTGTTGTCGAACTCGCTGATTTACACGTCGGGAGTTCGAATTCCTGTTTTCGCACTCCCTGCGATTAAATCAGACTTTCCTGTATCTGATACAAATTTGGTCGGGGTAGAGAGATTCGAACTCCCGACATCCTGCTCCCAAAGCAGGCGCGCTACCAGGCTGCGCTATACCCCGAAAAAAGCTAACTTCCTTATTACCGGACCTTATACATCAGCCCAGAAAGGCGGCGATGATACGCCGAAGTCCGCGTCTCGTCAATCCATGAAAATACACCCAAAATATCCTTGGCATTCCTCCAGGCCACAAGGTAATCTTGCGTCTTTCGAACGCCGGTAATTATGACACAAAATATGACAGCCAACATTATTGATGGGAAAGCAATTTCCGCAAAAGTCCGCCAGGAAGTAAAAGAAGGCGTTGATGCGCGAAAGAGCAAAGGTCAACGTGCCCCAGGACTCGCCGTCATATTAGTAGGTCAGGATCCAGCTTCCGAGGTATACGTACGCAATAAGCGCAAAGCCTGTGAAGATACCGGTATTCTCTCGATTGCTCATGATTTACCCGCCTCCACTTCACAGGAAGCATTGCTGAGTTTAATCGACCAACTCAATGATGATGAGTCTGTTGACGGTATTCTGGTGCAATTACCCGTGCCTGATCATATTGATTCAGAAACCATTATTGAACGTATTCATCCTGATAAAGACGTTGATGGTTTTCATCCCTATAACATTGGTCGACTAGCGCTACGTATCCCTGCTCTGCGCCCCTGCACGCCCTATGGTGTAACGAAGTTACTCGAAAACACAGACATTCCCATTAAAGGTAAAGATGTGGTCATTGTTGGTGCTTCCAATATTGTAGGTCGTCCTATGGGACTGGAACTATTACTTGCTGGTTGCACTGTTACCACCTGTCACCGTTTCACTCGCGATCTCGCTTCCCATGTCCGCAAAGCAGAAATTCTCATTGTCGCGGTGGGTAAACCAGGGATTGTGAAATCCGACTGGATCAAACCCGGTGCGATCGTGATAGATGTCGGTATTAACCGTTCTGACGAAGGCAAACTGGTGGGAGATGTTGAATTTGATACTGCACAGGAACGTGCTGGCTGGATTACGCCGGTTCCTGGTGGTGTAGGCCCAATGACCGTGGCCATGTTGTTGCACAACACGCTAACAGCCGCAGAATTACTGCACAAATAAGTTTATAAATATGAGTGGCACGGTTTAGAACCGGCACTACTCATACCATGTTGTACTTAACTACGACGCCAGGTGGTTCCACCAGCCCCGTCTTCTAAAATCACACCTTCATCTTTTAGTAAATCACGAATACGATCTGACTCAGCCCAGTCTTTATTAACTCGCGCCTGAAGTCGCTGTTCAATTAAAGAATCAATTTCTTCATTTGAAATCCCTTCTTGCTGAGTTCCTCCCTGCAGGTATTCATCAGCATCACTTTGTAGAATTCCTAACAAACCACCCAGTTGATGCAACAAAGTTGCCCTGGCAATCGCGGCCTGCTCATCAGTCTGACGTAGTTTATTAATCTCACGAGCCAGTTCAAACAACACGGCCAGTGCTTCAGACGTATTGAAGTCATCATCCATCGCCTGATGGAAACGCTCAACATGTTCATCATTATTATCTACAGTATCTGTCAGTTCCAGGCCACGTAACGCGGTATATAAGGTATTTAATGCGGCTTTGGCATTTTCCAGATGCACATCTGAATAGTTCAGTGGGCTGCGATAGTGACTGGTAAGAATAAAATAACGCAGGACTTCTGGTTTATATTTTTTGAGTACTTCACGAATAGTAAAAAAGTTGCCCAAAGACTTCGACATCTTTTCTTCATCCACACGCACGAAACCATTGTGCATCCAGACATTGGCAAACTGTTCACCGGTAGCGGCTTCTGACTGGGCAATTTCATTCTCATGATGTGGGAACTGTAAATCCATTCCACCACCATGAATATCAAAATTATGTCCCAGGCAGTGGGTCGACATAGCCGAACATTCTATATGCCAGCCGGGACGACCTTTACCCCAGGGCGAATCCCAGCTGGGTTCTTCCGGCTTGGCCGATTTCCATAATACAAAATCCAGTGGATCATCTTTGGCTTCATCAACCGCGATACGTTCACCAGAGCGAAGATCTTCAATGTTCTTACCTGAGAGTTTGCCGTAGCCTTCAAACTTGCTGACATCGTAATAGACATCACCATTATCCGCGGCATAGGCAAAACCTTTATCAATCAGGGTTTTGATCATGTCGATGATCTGATCCATATGTAAGGTCGCACGCGGTTCCTGGTTGGGTTCCAGCACATTTAATGCCGCCGTATCCTGATGCATTTCATCAATGAAGCGACCAGTCAGGTCGTTGAAATCTTCCTTATTTTCATTGGCCCGAGCGATGATCTTGTCGTCAATATCCGTGATATTGCGAATATAGTTCACATGATCCTTGCCGTAGATTTGACACAGGTAGCGATAAATCACATCAAACACCACGAGTACTCGAGCATGGCCAATGTGGCACATGTCGTAAACAGTCATCCCGCAAACATACATACGTACATTCTTCTCATCGATCGGATTAAAGGCTTCTTTTTGCCTGGTTAGATTATTATGTATTTTCAGCATGGTTATTCAGCTTCGGTTCCTGCAGATACTCGGATAGGATTGTATAAAATTTGCGCACTTATTGCCTGCGCCATAAACAGCGTAGATTAACGGAAAGCGGCGGCAGGCTCAAAACCTGTTTCCCCCTTTCTCGTTCTCATGAAAATCGATATGATGTGCGCACTTTACCAGCCATAGGAAATTAAACATGTTTCTACGAATCACCACCACTCTGGCCTCTACATTGGCCTTGTGCCTGAGCCTGCTCAACCCCGTATTTGCCACTGACGCCAGTAAGGCCAATCCAAAAGTTAAAATGGAAACCAGTCTGGGAACTATTATTCTCGAACTGGATCCTGTGAAAGCCCCAAAATCCGTTGCCAATTTCCTTGGCTATGTTGAAAGTGGTTTTTATAACGAGACTATTTTTCACCGCGTCATTAACAATTTCATGATTCAAGGTGGTGGATTCACCCAGGATTTTCAACGTAAACGCACCAATGCACCCGTTGCAAATGAAGCCGATAACGGTCTGAAAAACCTCAATGGCACCATCGCCATGGCACGGACACAAGACCCGCATTCTGCAACCGCTCAGTTCTTTATTAATGTAAAAGACAATTCTTTCCTCGACCATACGCGTAAGTCAGCACGTGGTTGGGGTTATGCTGTATTCGGTAAAGTCATTGAAGGTATGGATACGGTCAAAAAAATTCGCCAGGTCCAAACCGGTGCTGGTGGGCCCTTTCCCAGCGATGTTCCAGAACCCCCCGTCATCATTAAAAGCATGACGCTCATAAATGCAATGGGAACATCAACAGACGCACCCGCTAAACCAATTGCACCAGCCATACAGTAGCCAATATTTTAATAGCTTATATTTAGTAGTAAGGAAAACATTATGATTAAACTCAATACCAATAAAGGCACCATCACATTAGAACTTGATGCGGCCAAAGCCCCTCAGACTGTTGAAAACTTTATGGCTTATGCCAAAGATGGTTTTTATGACGGCACTATCTTTCATCGTGTGATCAGCAACTTCATGATCCAGGGTGGCGGCATGCAACCAGGCATGATCGAAAAAGAAACTCGTGCTCCAGTTAAAAATGAAGCCGACAATGGACTTAGTAATGAATGTGGCACCATTGCCATGGCCCGTACACCTGATCCTGATTCAGCAACGGCCCAGTTCTTTATCAATGTAAAAGATAATAACTTCCTTGATCACAAAGCACCAACTGCTGATGGCTGGGGCTACTGTGTATTTGGTAAAGTTACCGATGGTATGGATGTTGTCGAGAAAATTAAAGGCGTACCAACGGGTTCCTCAGGATTCCATCAGGATGTACCAACTGAAGACGTTATTATTGAAAGTGTAGAGATCCTCGAATAGTACATCGTGACCACACTTTTTATTTCTGATCTTCATCTCGCTGGCGACCGCCCGAATATCACTGAACTGTTTATTGATTTTCTCGGTGGTCGTGCACGCAATGCTAAAGCACTTTATATTCTTGGAGACCTGTTTGAAGCCTGGTTAGGCGACGACATGATCCTGCCAGAATATCAGAAAGCCATTGCTGCAATGAAAGCCTTATCCGACAGTGGCGTTGCTCTCTATCTCATGCACGGCAATCGTGATTTTTTAATGGGAGAAAAACTGGCGGAGCTGACCGGCAGTATCCTGTTAGATGATCCCTGCGTTATCGATCTCGAAGGCACACCTACCTTAATTATGCACGGAGATACTTTGTGTACTGATGATGTTGAGTACATGAAGTTTCGTAGCATGGTGCGTAACCCGGACTGGCAAGCACAGATGCTGGCTAAAACGCCTGAAGAGAGGCTCGCCCTGGCCAAACAATTACGAGAAGTCAGTAAACAGGAAACGGGTAACAAAGCGGAAGCCATTATGGATGTAAATCAACAGGAAGTTGAAAGAGTCTTTACGCAGCACAATGTCAGTCAGTTAATCCATGGCCACACTCACCGACCTAACATCCATGAACTGACTATCAATAACCAGGCAACCAAACGCATTGTCCTTGGAGATTGGTATGAACAAGGAAGTGTGCTGGAATGTAATAATGGTGACTGTCAGTTAAAAGGAATTCCTAAATAAGTTTGAAATTAATATATAGTCTGCTTTTGTTAAAGGTGCTTTTCTGCATATATAGTAGCCGAAACCAATTCCAGCGTTGCATTACTATTTTTGTCAACTACATACGATTGAATAGCCTGAGCTCCCATCCGCATAACGTTTTCGATTTCGGAGCATTCATCTACATTTTCGGTTATCCACTACAACGGTCGCTTACCGGCCAGGAAGCAGATCTCTGATTCATCCGCACATTATTATTACTAGATTTTTTAGTTAAAACCCGAATATTCAATTCCAGTTAATAAAGCCATTTCACGATGCCAGGTTGCAAGATCATTTTTATTGAATTTATTTAAATCATCATGACCGCAGGCACGAGCCATGACCTGCATTAACTCGACAGAAGCGTTAAAAAAGTTATGTAGCTGAGCGGCTGATTTTTCTATATTCAGTTTCTGGCGTAAATCTTTTTTCTGTGTAGCAATCCCGGCAGGGCAATTATTCGTGTTGCATATCCTGGCGGCAACACACCCGATCGCCTGCATCGCGCTATTAGAAATAGCAATACCATCTGCTCCCAGCGCCAGTGCTTTTACGAAATCAGTCGGCAGCCGCAAGCCACCGGTAATAATAAGCGTGACACGACCACCTGCGCCCTGATCATCAAGATAACGACGAGCACGTGCGAGTGCCGGAATGGTCGGTACACTAATATGATTCCTGAACATTTCGGGTGCAGCACCTGTGCCACCACCGCGACCATCCAGGATGATGTAATCGGCACTGGCGTCCAGTGCAAATTGAATGTCCTGCTCGATATGGTTAGCACTGAGCTTGAAGCCAACAGGGATACCGCCGGTGATTTCTCTGACCCGATCAGCAAAGCGTTTAAAATCCGATGCCGATGAAAGATCTTTAAAGGTAGGCGGTGATATTGCCGACTGGCCTTCGGCTATGCCTCTGACCTGAGATATCTTGCCGGTATTTTTCGCACCGGGCAGATGGCCGCCAGTACCCGTTTTTGCGCCCTGACCACCTTTGAAATGAAAGGCCTGTACCTTTTCCAGTAGTTCTTCTTTATAGCCAAAGCCCGCACTGGCATACTCATAGAAATAGCGCGAGTTCGCCTGCTGTTCTTCAGGCAGCATGCCGCCTTCGCCAGAACAGATACCGGTGCCGGCAAGTTCCGCACCTTTAGCCAGTGCTATTTTGGCTTCTTCAGATAGCGCACCAAAACTCATATCAGAAACAAACAGAGGGATGTTCAATTTTAGAGGTTTGTTAGCTTCTGGCCCAATAATAAGTTCTGAAGCAACGCTTATATCTTCCATCAGTGGTTTAGTTGCCATCTGCGCCACCATTATCTGCAGCTCATCCCAGTGAGGCAGTTCATGACGTGGCACACCCATCGATGTCATCGGGCCATGATGGCCCAGTTTAGATAATCCTT
>JAPHRJ010000096.1 GCA_026196045.1 Gammaproteobacteria bacterium | reverse complement strand
GGTGAATGATGGACGAATGACCGTAGGAAAACCAACCTGCGCCTGTACCTGGAAAGCTTCTTCCATACTGTGCGCAACAGCCGCCAGGGGCATATCCAGTCCAATCTTTTGCATCGCGGTACGGAAGCGATCACGATCTTCAGCTTTATCAATCGCATCACGATCGGCACCGATCATTTCTATACCGTGCTTTTCCAGAACACCTTTGCTGGCCAGATCCAGTGCACAGTTCAATGCCGTCTGGCCACCCATGGTAGGTAGTAAGGCGTCTGGTTTTTCTTTTTCAATTATTTTTTCAACGGTCTGCCAGTTAATTGGCTCGATATAGGTCGCATCGGCCATTTCCGGATCCGTCATAATCGTGGCAGGATTGGAATTCACCAGAATGACCCGGTAACCCTCTTCCTTCAGCGCCTTACAGGCCTGAGCGCCGGAATAGTCAAATTCACAGGCCTGACCGATGACAATCGGGCCCGCACCGATAATTAAAATACTTTGTATGTCTGTTCTTTTTGGCATAATTTCATTCAGTTACGGGTGACAAGTGACAAGTGACGAGTAACCATCACTTGTACCATAATTCTGTTTATTTACCATCGTAAGCGTTCCTCAGACCTGGTCACTTGTACCTCGGTACTGTTTGATCGATTCAATGAATTGATCAAACAATGGCGCAACATCATGGGGTCCAGGGCTGGCTTCTGGATGTCCCTGAAAACTGAACGCAGGAATATCGGTACGCTGTACACCTTGCAAGGAATTATCAAACAGCGAACGGTGTGTCGCGATGAGATTATCTGGCAGGCTATCTTCAGCCACGGCAAAACCATGATTCTGACTGGTAATCATCACCTGCTTGCCGGTTAAATCCTGAACGGGATGGTTGGCACCATGATGACCAAACTTCATTTTTTCAGTTTTTGCACCACTGGCCAGTGATAACAACTGGTGGCCAAGGCAAATCCCAAACATTGGGATACCCGTTTTGCTCAGTTCCTGAATGGCGGCAATCGCATACTCACAGGGTTCCGGATCGCCGGGGCCGTTAGAAAGAAACACACCGTCAGGTTTTAGAGCCAGCACTTCACTGGCTGGCGTCTGTGCTGGTACGACAGTCAGGCGACATTCACGATCTACCAGCATACGTAAAATATTGCGTTTAATGCCAAAATCATACGCGACTACATGGTAAGGCAGTTTTTCTTCAATCGGATGGGGTGCTTCGGGCATGCCTTCTGCCAGAGTCCATGAGCCCTGTGCCCATTCATAAGGTGTTCCGGTGGTAACTTCTTTTGCCAGATCCATGCCCTTCAAACCAGGAAAGGCTTTCGCAGCCGCAATGGCATCGGCTTCATTCAGATTGCCACCCGCGACAATACAGCCATTTTGTGTGCCTTTTTCCCGTAAAATCCGAGTCAGTTTGCGAGTATCAAGCCCTGCTATCGCCACGACTTTTTTACGCGTTAGATAATCCGGTAAGGTTTCTGTATGGCGCCAGTTACTGGCCAGGAGTGGCACATCTTTAACCACCAATCCGCTGGAAAAAATATGGGATGACTCTTCGTCATCTTCATTGACACCAACATTGCCAATGTGAGGATAAGTCAGGGTAACGATTTGTTTCGCATAAGAAGGATCAGTAAGAATTTCCTGATAACCGGTCATAGCCGTATTAAATACAACTTCACCAACCGTTTGACCGTCAGCGCCAATGGATTCACCGTAAAAAACAGTGCCATCTTCCAGTGCAAGCAGGGCGGGTTTCCTCAAGTCTTCCTCCGTTCTACAGATGTGCAAAGCGGGAGACACCCATGATTTGGGAGCCTCCCGCTCAAGAATTTTAAGAATTGGCCGGAAGTGATTCAGACCGGGGCAATTGTACCGAAACAGGATGTTAAGTGTCTACGGGCTTTATGACGAATCTGTTACTAAAATCAAAAATTTTGCTTCCACACCCCGCTCAATTTTTCTTGACGTTTTCACACAGCTTTCGTAAAAATGCCATAATCTAACGGTATACCGAAAAATAGCTATCAATCAGAGTAACCAGAAAATTTTGCCCCAATTTACCCCAGGGACTCGATTAATCGCTACAATTGCCGATAATTCTACTAATGCTAGATTTATTCCATATATATGTTTAAACGACGGCTTCTCAACCTTGTCAAATTGGTGATTTTGTTAAATGGCAGTAGAAAAATCCAGGTCAGTCAGTAGTCATATCGCCTCAGTCGTTAACCTGCCCGGCTATAAAATCAAGGACTTACTGGGCCGTGGCGGTATGGCCGTGGTTTATCTGGCTGTACAGGAAAGTATAGGCCGAGAAGTCGCCCTGAAAGTACTGACTCCCGATCATTCCGATGAGAGTTTTACCGATCGTTTTTTACGTGAAGCGCAGATCGTCAGCCGCCTCGCACACCCAAATATTGTTACCGTCTTCGATGCCGGCGTTCATCAGGGCTGTCACTACATGTCCATGGAATATATTCCAGGTCTGAACCTGCGTCAGGCCCGAGACACACTCACTCGTAAAGAAAAAATTAAACTCATCCAGCAGGTCGCCCTGGCTCTGGACTACGCCGGAAAGAAAGGCTTCGTTCATCGTGACATAAAACCTGAAAACATTCTGCAACACGAAGATGGCCGCGCCATTCTTACCGACTTTGGTATCGCCCGTGGAATGGAAATCCAGAAAAGCCTGACCATCACCGGTAAAGCTATTGGTACCCCCTATTACATGAGTCCCGAGCAAACCAAGGGCTTAAAAGTTGATCCCCGCTCGGATATTTATAGCCTGGGTATTGTCCTGTTTCAGGTGCTGGCCGGTTACCTGCCGTATGATGGTGCTTCACTGGTCGCCATTGGCATTAAACATATTTCAGATCCAGTTCCTGAGCTACCCGCAGGACTGGCGATATTCCAGCCGATTATTAATAAAGCGATGTCCAAAGATCCTGACAATCGTTACCAAACGGCTGGGGAACTTGCCCAGGCTCTGGACGCCATCCCCGAAGCCGTCATTGATGAGATTGACAGAAAAGCGGCCGCCTTACGACAAGCTGAAGGTGGAACCCCCGTTAACAAAACACAGGTTGCCGATGCCAGTAACCCATCAGGTCCCCAAATAGCACCTGCAACAAAAGACAAACCTGCCGCATCAAAACCAGCAGCAACGGCCAGAAAGGCCGCGGAATCCTTTGCTGCCGATCCATCCATGGCACCCCCATCTATGGCACCCATAGACATCACCAATACGGCCGATTTCAAGAGACTGAGAAATCGACGTTGGTTCCTGTTTATGATTTTATTAGTTTGCGCCATAGCGGTCGGCTATATAAATCAGAAAGAACTCTCCCAGTTCTGGCAGAGTCAGCTTGAACCCAGCTTGCGCCCATTCATTGCTAAAGTAACTCCATCGGCAACAACTAAACCTGTTGAACCTTCATCTGTTCAAACAGATACGACACTATCAACACCGGCACCTTTTCAGGAAAGCGATACACAGGGATCAACTCCAAATCAGGACACCATTACCAATACTCAGCAGGAAGTCAGCGATCCCACCCAAACTGAAAATCAAATATCTGAACTACTGGCTAGCCTGGAAGAACAACCAGAAAATGCCAAACCATTGCTCCAACTTTATCGTGATGCACTGGAACTGAACCCTGATGATACGATGGCGCTCCAGGGTATAAAAAATTCTCAACAGTGGTTTTTTGAAAAAATTGAGATGGCCTATCAGGATAACGACATAGAACAGGCAAAACAGTTATCCGCACTCTTACTGGAAATGCACCCATCCATAGCCAGCACAGATGAATATCAGCAACTCAATAAAAAACAGCAACAACTGGATACTGTTCAAACCCACCTGAAGAAAGTACAGGTATACATTAATACCAATACCCTGCTTGAGCCAGACAAAGCCAATGCCTTTGAGGAACTACAGATAGCATTAGAACTTGCTCCTGAAAACCCTGAAGCTCTGGCGCTAAAAGAAGAGTTAACAAATATTTTTATCCAGCGCGCCAAACAAAATCAGGCTGAAGGTAAATTAACGGCCGCATTAAAACTGGTGAACTCAGGTTTAACGGTTGATACGGAAAATACAACACTAACAGACATGCAGAATGACCTGACTACCCGTCTTGAAAATATAAAACAGGTACGTGAGCTATTAGCAAAAGCCAAAAAACAATTTGCCGCTGATAAACTGCTAAGCCCAGAAGGCAATAGCGCCTACAACTTCTATCATGCTGTCCGGGAAATACAGAAAAATAACGCCGAGGCTAAAAATGGTTTACTCAACATAGAACACAAATTATCGGAACGTGTTCAGCTAGCCAGCACCAACAAGGATTTTGATGCCGCACGTTCTATCCTTGATAATGCTGATAAATATTTCAAAAACAGTAGCGTACTCGCCAAAGCCAGAACTGATCTTGAAGCCGCGATTGATGCTACCTTACCCAGGATCACAAAAGTTCTATTTAGTGATACACCTATCTCAAATCTGACCGGCAAACAAAAGACAACCATTGAACCTGGTCGAACACTCCATGTTGGTTTTGAATATAAAAATTTCTCAGCAGAAACCACATTAATTCTGGCAAATTTGCTTGATGGCTCGGGTCAGGTTCAAATCGCACAGAAACCTGTCATACTAAATAGCAATCATGGGCAACACATCTTCTACATTGAACTGCCAGTGGAAGGATTCGCAGATGGCACTTATAATCTGGAACTGCTGCTTGAGAAAAAAGCCTTGAGTAAAAAATCGTTCCAGGTGCAACGAAAATTAACAGAATAATTTTTACAGGATAGACATATGCGATTCTATTTACTGCTGTTCACATGCTGTTTATTTTTATTCGGCTGTCAGGCCCCAATGAATGTGCAGCAGCTTGAAAACAAAAACCAAAGTTTGCAACAACAGCTTGGTCAGGCTAATCAGCGGATCAGCGCCTTAGAATCTACCAATCAAAAAATCAATGCTGATTTAAAAGAAAGCAATCGTATTGCTGCCGTCATGGACAAGGAGAAACTTTCAGTTAATAAAGAATCAACCGCACTACGCGGACAGTTACGGTCATTTGTTCAACTTCAGATTGATTCTCTTAAATCATTCCTCCTGAATAGCAATCTGCTGGACTATATTGGTGGCGAGCTGGTTAAACGCACCAAATATGACAACAAACCTTTAATGCTGGTTGATGCGAAAAATCCAATCCCGCAACCTGGAGTTTTAAATGGTGTAGGTGGTTATTTTGTAAAACCCACAACACTGATCGTTAAAGTGCTGCGAAAAGTTAACGATAACTTCGTAGTTGCCTGGGAAAGTAAACCACTGGCTATCAACAAAACAGGCTTTGTTAAAAAACGCTTTCCTATTAATGTTGGTGTCGAAAAAGGTGACATTATCGGCTACTACTTCCCAAAACTGGCAACGGTTAGTTTTGATGAAGGAACCGGTGATACTCGCTATACGAAGGAAAATCTAACATTAGGTAGTCGATTAAAGCTGTCATCCCTGTCTGATAGGGATAATAAACGCGCCTATTCACTTGGCGTTTATGCTTTATTAAAATAACTTTAATCTATCTTTAACAAAAAAGGCGCTGCGATAATCATACCGGGCGCCTTTTTGGTCATGCTATTTTTTATTTCTTCGCAATAGTAAAAATATCAATCCAGATGCAAACAGATAAATAGATGCCGGTACAGGTACCGCCTCAAGTGTTGCACCTGGTGTCAATGGTGTCAGTGAAGATGACATGGTATTTGAAAAATCAGTCCATGAGTAACCGAGCCCATCACTGTAACCCAGTTCATTACTTACATAGAGCATAGATTCAACAATCAGAACATCACCAACACTTGCGGTAAAATTTATAGAATCCGCAACACTGATAGGGTTTGAAGGCTGGTTGCCAAAAAACTGAATAGCCGCCAGTTTCTGATCCAGATATTCCGGCCAAAACAGCACATCTTCAAATGTTGTCACAGGCATATAGTCCAGTGGATTGCCCATGTAATCGGTATATGGCATCGTATTCGCCAGATGATCAACCGTAACCAGCGCACCTATCATTCCTGCTTGCGAATCATACTCTATGTAACCATCCAGAAGCATGCCAGCATCCAGACTGACGGTATCACCGGGAAGCAGGGAACCGTCTGAGCCCACCCGGAAAACCTGGCTGATATAGCCATAGGCCCGACCATACCCACCATAGGCTGCATAGGCCATGGAACCGGCTCTTGCAGCAAGGGTTCCGTTTACAGGATCGGCTTCTACTTCCCCATAGCCTCCTACAGCACCGGCACTGATAGAAACACCGCAGTTTGGCGTTTCACACCACCATTGATTGCCTGCTTCTAGATACACACGGCCTGCATTTTCAACCTGGTTTTCTTCAATCAGCGAGAAATAAGGAGCCCCTTCACGAGTATAGACATCACCATGGGCATAGTAAGGTACAACAACAGCCTGAGTTAATCCAGGCAATAAAATTGAAATAGAAATGATAAAAATAGAGTAGAAACTGGAACGATTTGCTTTCACGCTACACCTCCCTTATTAATAATAATTCCCTAAAATATAAAAGTTTAAACCAAAATTAATCCTGCTCTATATCAAGAAAATCGGTTTATTTCTTAATATGATCTATAACATTAGTAATATATAGACGCCCCATAAACTACCTGTCCTAAAACCACATATGAAAAAAAAAAGACAGAAAATTCTGCCCTTTTTAGTGAACAAAATAATCATGTACTGACTGATCGTTTAACACCAGCCAATCCTGTATCAGGTATATTATCCAGCCTGAAAATACAGTCCAGACGATTTGATTTTTACGGGAAGGAAGGCACTG
>JAPHRJ010000147.1 GCA_026196045.1 Gammaproteobacteria bacterium | reverse complement strand
TCCTGAACCAGGATGAAAGGCTCCCTCACCGTTCGTCCTGAGCCTGTCGAAGGATGAACAAGTTAATCACGGAAGCTGTTCCGTTCATGGTTCGACAAGGCTCTCCTGAGAAATATCGAAGGGCTCACCACGAACGGAGAAGGGGAGACCACGAACAGTTTTCGACAAGGCTCTCCTGAGAAATATCGAAGAGCTCACCACGAACGAAGTTAAGCTATCGTCCCTTGTCCCTTGTCCCTTGTCCCTTGTCCCTTGTCCCTTGTAACTCGTTACTCGCCACTATCCAGGCATAATGTCACTAAAGTCGTAAATCGCTTTAAAATTTTCTACATCTTTTTCTGGGTTCTGGCTGTCTGGTTTTTTTACGGCGAGTAAATGTTGGATGCCATATTGCTGTGCCGAGCGTAGAACCGGCAAGCTGTCATCAACCAGCAGGCTGCGAGATTTCTCAAATTTGACCTGAGCTTGCAGCTTGTCCCAAAAATTTATATCTTCCTTAGGAATGCCAAAGTCATGAGAACAGATAATTAGATCCAGATGTTCATTCAGCGCGGTACGATCCAGTTTTAGCATCAGGCTTTTCTGATGGGCATTAGTGACCAGTACGCGATTGATATTTTGCTGTTTCAGGTTGTCGAGAAAATACAGCACATGAGGGTGAATCGCAATCAGGTGATCCACTTCAGCTTTGAGCTGGGCGATATCCAGTCCCAGTATTCGTGTCCAGTAGTCCACACAGTACCACTCAATTTTCCCTTCGGCAGCTCGAAACTTGGGGAACAGGGAATCTTTGGCCTGATGGATTTCCATTTCGTGTTTTTCGGCGTAACGCAGAGGAACATGTTCCTGCCAGAAGTAATTGTCAAAATTCAGGTCCAGCAGGGTGCCATCCATGTCCAGTAGTACGGTATCAATTGTGGTCCAGTCGAGCATAACGTGTATTTTGTGTGGTTATATTAGAAACAGGACATCAGTATAACCAAACTTCCAGGGGAAGAATATGTAGCTGAAAAGGAAGAATGAGGTGTCAGGATGCCACATTGCTGGCAAAATGGTGTCTGGGAAATCACAAAGTATATTTTCGCGATGAGCCAGTCCACCTATCAGTCTGATATTTGCAAGGTATTGCTCGATAAAGTGATCAAGATTGCTTATCAGGCTGGCAAGGGGATCATGGAAGCCTATGACTGCTTCTCGGTGGAATCCAAGTCCGACTGTACGCCACTGACAGAAGCCGATCTTGCTGCACACCGGGTCATCGAGGCAAGCTTACAGGCCCTGACACCGGGCATCCCAATATTATCAGAAGAATCCAGACCACCCTCCTATCCGGAACGCTCACAGTGGAAGCGCTACTGGCTTATCGATCCTCTGGATGGGACGCGGGAATTTATTAACCGCAATGGTGAGTTCACGGTAAACATTGCGTTGATTGAAGGCAATGAGGCCGTGCTAGGCATTGTCTACGCCCCAGTAGTGGGGAGTTTGTACTATGCGGCTAAAGGGGAAGGGGCGTTTAAAAAATCCTGCCTGGATGCACCAGTCCGAATCAAGGTCAGAGAATGCTGTCCTGAGAAAGTCGTTATTGCCGGAAGTCGTTCCCATCATGGGGAAGAGTTCAAACAATTTGTTGCCAACCTTCCAGATTGCAGAATTATCCCCATGGGGAGTGCACTCAAGTCCTGCCTGGTGGCGGAAGGCAAAGCGGATATCTATGCTCGTCTGGGGCCGACATCAGAGTGGGACACCGCAGCCGCCCAGATTATCGTAGAAGAAGCCGGTGGCCTGATTACCGATACGCACATGCGGCCACTGAGCTATAACACCAAGGATGAATTGCTCAACCCCCACTTTTTTGTGTTTGGAGACAAAAGCCGGGACTGGTCGCAATTTCTGTAACACATTCCTGTCCTGAGCTAATTATTCCCTATTCTCCCAGAGTCCTTTGTAAACACAGGACAGGCCTGTCAAAGAATGAAAAATACCCACTCCCCCCCCCGTTCGTCCTGAGTCCTGTCCTGAGCTAGCCGAAGGGGTGTCGAAGGAAAAATCACAGAAAAGGTGTATCAATTTAACCGTTCGTCCTGAACTTGTCGAAGGATGAACACCGGAAGAACCCCCATTCATGGTTCGACAGGGCTCTCCTGAGTTTACCGAAGGACTCACCACGAACGGACTTAAAATACCGTTC
>JAPHRJ010000114.1 GCA_026196045.1 Gammaproteobacteria bacterium | reverse complement strand
GCACAATATCTTTCGCGAGGCCTGCTTGAAGCCTATCTGGTTTATATGCCAGAACCAAAAAACAACTGGCTCGAATTACACCAGCTGTATCAGTATGCTGAAGAAATGGCCATGCAACGACTGCCTGTTGATGATCAATTTCCTGACGTCAATGTTGCTGTAACCCACCACATTGAGCTTATTTATAAGCGTATCGTTTTATTATCATTGGCCGAGCCCTATCACATGATGAGAGGTGAGGCGCGTGAATTTTTCCATTTGCTATCTGCCTGGACTCAGGCCTGTGATTTTTATCCTCTAGTTAGTAAACCACATAGCGGTGAATATGCACTGGACCTACGTGCAGATGCGGCTCCCTCTTTCATTCCTGACGATATTGAATGGCATGCAAAATATGGTTATGTCATCGATATATCGCAAATTCAGAAACGACTGGATATTCAACTACAGCGTATACTGCGACTGAATATGATTGAGCTTGGCGAAGAGCATCATGTTTTTCTTCAGCAACGTAAACAACGTGACATGCTTTTACGTCTGGCCAATGCATGGCGCGGCATACTTAAACGAGGAGCTGAGCGACAGAGTTGTTCGAGCCAGATAAAAATGGCCAGCGGATTAAATGCCTGCCACCATTACTTATCTTCAGGAAAAGCATTTACTCCGGAGGTTGATGAACTCAAACTCTCTTCATCCGAAATAGAACCCGCAACCTTTGCTAATGCCTATCGCAACGCACTACAGAAAGATCGTTATCACCTAAATCAATCCTACAAAGCAAACCCCTGGTGGCAGAATAATTTCAGCCTGCATGGTGCCTCACTGGCCTGTTCTATTGAGTGTCCTAAACTGCATGCAGCGGTGGGAGAAATCGTATGTTACACAGATGAAACCTTGGTTCCTACTCGTTGGAATATCGGGGTAGTGCGCTGGTTAAAAAATGCAGAAGATAATCATCTGGAAATGGGGATCATGAATCTCGCTGACTCTGCCGTACCTGTTGCCGCCAAAGCCATGAGAGGTACAGGTGAAGGTACAGATTATTTTCGTGCACTCCTTATCCCCAAACAGGTATCTCTGAAGCAGTCTCGCTGTATTCTTTTACAGGCCCACCTGTATGATATTGATTCGATACTGGCAATCAATATGAAACAAAAAATTGTCTACATCAAACTCACGCGGTTGAAGCTATCTACCCAGTCATTCAGTCAGTTTGAATTTGATGTTGTCGAGAAGCCACATCGTATCGAAACCGATCTGTTTATTTTATAGATGATGGCCTGTATATAACCTCATCGCATTAATACGCGAAGGGTACCAGAAGGTCGACGCTTTAATTAATCCAAAGCCCTGCTGGATAACTTGTTCAACCTGATGTTTTAATGCTTTTTCATCTTTATGTGTCGAAATATATCGCATACTGATATCAAGCAGCATTGCTTCTGGTGCCACCATCGGGCCATCCATAAAAACTAGCTTGCCAGAATTAAATCGTAATAAACTATGCTCCTCAAGTTGCCAGCCCCCATCATGATAAAATTTATTCCAGGCCTGCTTAATTAGCTTCCCAACCCAGGCTTTATCATTTTTATTTTCACTAAACTCAGCCCATGCCCATATCGCCACACTGGTATAAGCATAATCTTCCAGACTGGCCGCTACAGCCGGTCCTTTTTCTATTCTCGTACGATAAAGTTGCTGCCCATCCCAGAGTTGCTGAAACAGGTAGTTTCTAATTTTTCTTGCTGCACCACTATATTTTTTTGAATCCAGTATTTGTGCCGCCTTAGTAAAGACCTGCAGCGCCAGTGCATTCCAGGCTGCTATTTTTTTAGTGTCTTTTGGTGGTAGTTTGTTTTTTCGTTCTGCCTTCATTTTCTCGCGAGCTGACATGAGGAGTTTGTTAAGCTTAACTGTACTCATCTTAAGATTCCTGGCAAGGGTATCTACATCTTCGACAACAAGAAGGTGATGACCTCCATCTAATTCTGCTTTCCCGTTGATGCCCCAATGCGCCTTAACGACTTGCCATTGTTCTATCGTTAATATATTTTTTAATGCTTCCTCTTGCCACAGGTATGAACCACCTTCTTCACCCGATTCATCGATGGCTGAAAGACTGGCTATAAATACCCCTTCCTGCGTCTGAAACTGTTCCAGTAGAAAATCCAGTGTAGTACGTGCAACTTCTTCATACTTTTTATTATTAAAAACAACAGAAGCATTCAGGTACAACATTGCTAACTGTGCATTGTCATACAGCATTTTTTCGAAGTGTGGCGTTTTCCAGCCTGGATCTACCGTATATCGATAAAATCCACCATACAGGTGATCATGCAAGCCCTGCGTACTCATTTTATCCAGTGTTAACTGTAAGAATTCTTTCCAGTCCTGAGCATGATTTTGTAATAAATAATCCAGTTGCGGTACGGAAGGAAACTTACTTTGTTCGCTAAAGCCCCCGTCCAGATCATCCTTAAACGTACTCGCCTGTGTAACAAAAATACGGTCCAGTTCTGCAACCCTCTTTTTATCAATAGGCGTTGATGTCATTTCTTGCTGTGATAAGGCCTTGCCTGCTTCTAGCGCCAGTTCTTTTAATTGTTTGAACTCAATTAACCACTGTTTAGATAGTGAAGATAATACATTTTCAAATTGTTCCGCAGGTATATAGGTCATCCCAAATAACGGATCCCCTTCTGGAGTCACAAACACATTCAATGGCCAGCCCGCATAACCCTGTGTTTTTTGCACAAACTCGATCAGTCGACTGTCAACACCAGGATTTAATTCACGATCTATTTTTACTGGAATAAAATATTTATTAAGTAATGCGGCAATCTCATTATTTTTATAACTCTCTCGCTGCATTACATGACACCAGTGACAGGAAAAATATCCGCTGGAGACAAATAGCAATTTATTTTCTTTTTTTGCACGAGCAACTGTCTCAGCATTCCATTCCTGCCATTGCACGGGATCATTACCATGCATGGCCAGATAGGGTGACGAATGATTGTTGAGCTGATTTTGTAAGGTGGTAGTGGCGCTGTGTACTGTATTCAGGCAAAAAACCTGTAATATCAGCACACCAATTAAATGACTAAGTCTGTTTGTTCTGCTTTTCTCGAGAAAAGTCATATTCTTTTTCTACCCGGCATATTCGTACTTTATATGTGCGATACCAGTCCTGTTTACCCCGTTCCTGTACAGTCAGATGTTCTGAATGCTGTTTCCAGTTCTGAATATCTTCCAGACTCTGCCAGTAAGACACAGTAATACCGATTTGGTTTCTTGCTGAATCGACGCCAAGGAATCCTTGCTGTTGTTGTGCAAGTTGCAACATCTTTTTGCGGTCTTTTCATAATCCGCCGCATCGTCGGTGAGTACCGATGAGAAAATTACAGCATAGTATGGAGGTTTGGGCGTTTGGGCTAATTCCATTTAAAAAATATTAGATCAGTCTTTTGGCAGGATATCCAGTTCATCCCAGATATCATCAACATGTTTTTTAACGTCGTCATCCATCTGAATGGGCTGACCCCATTCACGATTAGTTTCACCCGGCCACTTGTTAGTCGCATCAAAACCAATTTTACTTCCCAGGCCAGACACGGGTGAGGCAAAGTCGAGATAATCAATGGGTGTGTTTTCTATCAGGGTGGTATCACGGGCCGGATCCATCCGAGTCGTCATCGCCCAGATCACATCATTCCAGTCACGAACATTCACGTCGTCGTCAGTAACAATCACAAACTTGGTGTACATGAACTGACGCAGGAAGGACCAGACACCCAGCATGACCCGCTTGGCATGGCCCGGATACTGTTTTTTCATGCTCACCACCGCCATGCGATAAGAACAGCCTTCGGGTGGTAAATAAAAATCTGTAATTTCTGGAAACTGTTTTTGTAGTATCGGCACAAACACTTCATTCAGCGCCACACCTAATATCGCCGGTTCATCTGGTGGACGGCCGGTGTAAGTGCTGTGATAGATCGGCTCTTTTCTTTGTGTAATACGTTCGACAGTAAAAACTGGAAAGCTCTCTACTTCATTGTAATAACCGGTATGATCACCAAACGGACCTTCATCCGCCATCTCATCGGGATAGATAAAACCTTCCAGTACAATCTCAGCTGAAGCGGGCACCTGCAAATCAGAACCTATGCAGTTCACAACATCCGTCTTTGCGCCGCGTAGTAAACCGGCAAAGGCATATTCAGACAGGGTATCGGGTACAGGCGTGACCGCAGCCAGAATAGTGGCAGGATCGGCACCCAGTGCGACGGCCACCGGAAAGGGCTCACCCGGATGAGTCTCCTGCCACTCACGAAAATCCAGCGCACCGCCACGATGGGCCAGCCAGCGCATAATGACTTTATTCTTAGCTATCACCTGTTGACGATAAATCCCAAGGTTCTGGCGTTCCTTATTTGGACCTTTGGTTACCACCAGCGCCCAGGTAATCAACGGGCCTGCGTCACCCGGCCAGCAAGTTTGAACAGGGATTTGACCAAGATCGACTTCATTACCTTCAAATACCTGTTGTTGGCAATTCGCTTTTTTCACCACATTGGGTGACATATTCAGTACTTGCTTGAAGATCGGTAATTTTTGCCAGGCATCTTTCATGCCTTTGGGAGGATCGGGTTCTTTTAAATACGCGAGTAACTTGCCAACTTCACGCAGGGCTTCTACTTCCGACTCACCCATGCCCATGGCAACTCGTTCAGGGGTTCCAAATAAATTAGCCAGCACCGGAATTTTATAACCTTTTGGATTCTCAAACAGGATCGCCGGGCCACCCGCACGCAACGTACGATCGCATATCTCGGTCATTTCCAGATAAGGATCCACTTCCTGGCTTATACGTTTTAACTTGCCCCGTTGTTCTAACTGGGCAATAAAATCGCGTAGATCTTTATATTTCATTAAACCCGGAATCCGCCATGACGTTTACGATTACGATAATCCATCCACATAACACCACCTGCGGCTCCAAGCACCAGGAATAGCACCAAAGTACCCCAGAACCAGTTCGGCATCGCTGGACGTATTTTTACGACCTCATCAAGCGTTAACATTTCTTCACCCTTGAGGTTTTGCATGGCTAACTCGATGCGCATACGTAACATTTCCAGTTCCTGCTCCATTAGTGCTGAAGAAACCTGTGCTTCACCAGGTGGCATTTCTATTTTTTCTTCAACCTTTTCGCTGGCTGCTTTTAGTTCGACAATTTGCTGTTTTAATTTTTCAACTTCTGCATTGGCGGCATCCAGTTCAGCGGTATCAGCACTAGCATTCGTTGTGGCTGAATTTTGTTTCTGTTTTTTCTTCAGGTCTTTAAGGGCGCTTTTTGCATTCGATACTTCATCACGACGTACCTGCAATTCACGCTCTGTCTTTTTTAATTTTTCACTGATTTTTTTCAGCTCTTCCTGCAAACGCTGATGTTTTGATAACAGAATATCGTACTGGGCTGGTGCGGGCTGCTCAGTGACCAGAAACGCACTATCGACCCAGCCTTCTGTGCCACCAGGGAGTTTTACTTTTTTAAATCCATTATTTTCATCCAGCACTTTCAGAGAGGTCCCACTGGGGACAGAATCAACCAGTATGCTGTTCTTTTCTGGAGATTCATGCACACCCAGCAATATTCGGTCTGTTACATACATATTTTCTGCAAAGGATACGGACGAAAACAGGATAAGTAACATCCCCGCTATGACCCGTTGAAAATTAATCGCCCTGTTATATTTATTTTTCATTTTGTTATCCATGATCAACTTTTAGGCTGCAATACCACTATGTTTTAATAAAGCATCGATTTGTGGTTCACGCCCACGAAAAGCCACAAACAATTCCATTGGCTCACGGGTTCCACCCTGTTCAAGAATGTTATGCAAAAACTGATGTCCACTTTCTGGATCAAACACACCTTTTTCTTCAAATACTGAGAATGCATCTGCCGACAGTACTTCAGCCCACTTATAACTGTAATAACCTGCCGCATACCCTCCGGCAAAGATATGTGAAAAGCCGTGCTGAAACCTATTATAGGCGGCTGGTTTAATAACTGCGACTTCCTTACGCACTTCATCAAGAATAGTCTGTATACGTTCACCCCGCATTGACTCAAGCGCAGGGTCATATTCATAGTGCATCCTGAAATCAAACAGTGATAATTCAAGCTGTCTTACCATTTGCATGCCTGACTGGAAGTTTTTAGCTGCATACATTTTGTTATATAGCTCATCAGGCAGCAGCTCATCGGTTTGATAATGACCCGCAATGACAGCAAGTGCTTCTTTTTCCCAACACCAGTTTTCCATGAACTGGCTAGGTAATTCAACCGCGTCCCAGGCCACGCCATTGATACCCGACACACCAAGATGCTCAACCCGAGTCAGCATATGATGCAGGCCATGTCCAAACTCGTGGAACAGGGTGATCACTTCATCATGGGTAAACTGTGCAGGTTCGTCGCCAATGGGTGGCGTCAGGTTACAGGTTAAATAGGCAACCGGCACCTGAATATCATTCGTTACACTATTTCGTTTACGCCCTACACAATCATCCATCCAGGCGCCACCGCGTTTTTTCTCACGCGCATAGAGATCCAGATAAAACTGGCCACGTACAGTGCCATCTTCATCATTGATTTCATAAAAACGGACATCTGAATGCCAGACATCGACATTGTCTGTTTCTTTTATTTCAATGCCGTAGAGTTGCTTGACGACATTGAACATGCCTGGAATGACTTTGGTCTCGGGGAAATAGGGCTTAAGTTCTTCCTGTGTAATTGCATAGGTGTGTTGACGCAATTTTTCTGAATAATAACCTATATCCCAGGGCTCCAGCTCATCCATGCTAAAGTTATCTTTAGCAAACTGCTTTAACTCTTGCAGTTCTTTTTCAGCAACCGGTTTGGAACGTTTCGCCAGATCCGTCAAAAAGCCAATCACACGCTCTGGAGTATCCGCCATTTTGGTTGCCAGCGAACGTTCTGCATAGTTTTTGAAACCTAGCAGCACGGACATCTCATGACGTAATGCCAGAATCTCTTCCATGACTTCCGAGTTGTCCCATTGACCTGCATTCGGTCCCTGATCAGAGGCGCGGGTCACATAGGCCTGATGACACTCTGCACGCAGCTCACGGTCATCGGCATAAGTCATCACAGAATAATAAGAAGGAAAATCCAGCGTGAAAAGCCAGCCCTGTTTTTCTTTTTGTTCCGCGTTCTGTCTGGCCATCGCACGGGCTGAATCTGGCAGGCCGGACAGGCGCGATTCGTCTTCTATATTAATAGTCCATGCTTCGGTAGCATCGAGTACATTTTCTTCATACCTGGTGGTTAACTGGGATAATCGCTGTTTGATATCTTTATAACGTGATTTTTTATCCTCTGCCAGATCAACACCGGATAAATGAAAATCACGCAGGGCATTATCAATAATTTTCTTTTGTGCAACATCGAGCTTTTCATATTCATCAGAAGACTTAATTGCTTTGTAAGCCTGATATAACTCCTGGTTTTGTCCCATTTCAGTGCCATACTCACTTAGTTTTGGTAAACAGGCATTGTAAGCTTCGCGTAATTCATCACTGTTAACCACGGAGTTCATGTGACTGACCGGAGACCAGACTCGACTTAGACGATCATCCATATCATCTAAAGGCTGGATCAGGTTATCCCAGGTATAGTGTCCTTTGTTCTTATCAAGGTATGCCACCACCGCCTGGCGAATTTCAGCCAGTAATTGATCGACAGCCGGTTCAACATGTTCCGGTTTGATTTTGGAAAATGGCGGAAGCCCGGTCATTTCAAGCAGTGGATTAGACATATTCGTTAACTTACCTCGTTATTACTTCTTATCAATAGCCGGTTAATCTATCATGTTGCAGGGCACGCAACCAACACAGGATCTTGAACTTGGATCACGAATCACCACCTTATGCTGATTTAACCCCGGATATAATTCTGGATGCGGTCGATAGCTGTGGTTATCAAACCACCGGTAGCCTGCTGGCACTCAATAGTTATGAAAACCGGGTTTACCAAATTGGCATCGAAAATCATGAAGGACAGGCTGACTTTGTCATCGCCAAGTTCTACCGTCTCGGACGTTGGGATGATGCCACTATTGGCGAAGAACATGACTTTGCCATTGAACTACAGAATGCCGAGATCCCCATGGTTGCCCCGCTGGCCAATACAGAAGGACAAACCCTGCATCACTATCAATCCTGTCGCTTTGCCCTGTTTCCCCGCCGCGGTGGTCATGCCCCGGAACTGGATGATCCAGAAACCCTGCGTCAACTAGGACGCTTCCTGGGTCGTATTCATGCTGTAGGGGCCAGCCAGTATTTTATGTCTCGGCCTCGACTGACTCCACAACGGTTTGGGCATGAGGCACTACAGTTTTTACTGGATCACGATTTCATCCCCGCTGAGATTTTGCACAATTATAAAATTTCAGCTGAAGCGGTCCTCGAGCAGGTTGATGCAACCTGGGATGCACTTGGCCCCTTACGCCAGATCCGACTGCATGGAGACTGTCATCCCGGTAATATCCTCTGGACCGATAAGGGTCCACACTTTGTGGATCTGGATGATTGCCTGACTGGTCCGGCTATTCAGGATCTCTGGATGCTGTTGTCGGGTGATCAGTCCAATATGGGACTACAGATGCGCCTGATACTCGAAGGGTATGAAACCTTCTTTGAATTTGACCCACTGGAATTACAGTTAATAGAAAGCCTGCGCAGTCTGCGGATCCTGCATTACAGTGCCTGGCTGGCCAGACGCTGGCACGACCCGGCTTTCCCGCTGGCCTTTCCCTGGTTCAACAGCCCCCGTTACTGGGAGGAACAACTCTATACTCTGCGCGAACAGCAGGAGCGCCTGCTATTACCCGCTCTGCAAATTTAAATTCAGAGAGAAATTATTCAGGCTTCCAGACGCCCATCGCGGGATCATCCGTAGCGACACTTTTACCGGCTGGGGCACTTTGCTGGGGAGCTGACGCTTGAGGTGATTGTGACTCGGCCTGCTTAATGGCCGCAGCCTGCTGATCACCAACATGCTTGCTGAATGCAGAAAGATGATTCAACAACTCGTCACGATCATTATCAGAACCCGGATAAGACGCTGACCAGTAACCAATCACAGCAGCCAGGTATTGCAAACCAAGGGTCATATCGCTCTCGGCCGCCTTGTCATGGGCAATAACAGCTTCAAAAAGCTGGTTCATAAATTCATCGGATAAACTGATGCCATCACTCATTTTCTCAATCCTTCACCTTAAAAACCGACTATTTTACTACGTTTCTTGAGAAAATGCGCTATTCGGGCAGATTTTTTGCCCCGCCCATTACAAAAAGCGGATAGCTCGTCATTTTTTTGTTGATAGACTCCTGTGGTAAAGTCAGCTTCTGGATTTGGATTTCTGATTAGGATTGGTAACTATGAGTACACATTACGACTTGATTTCGATTGGTGCCGGCAGTGGCGGTCTCTCAGCAGCGGAACGCGCATCGGAATATGGAATGAAAACAGCGGTTATCGAGAATAAAAAGCTCGGTGGCACCTGTGTCAATGTGGGTTGCGTTCCGAAGAAAGTCATGTGGTTTGCTTCTGGTGTCGCGGAAACTATTCATAATGCTTCAGGCTATGGTTTTGATGTGGATCTAAAAGGCTTTAGCTGGGAAAAGCTGGTTGATGCACGAGAAGGTTATATCAAAGGTATTCTTGACTGGTACGGCAACTATCTTACCGACTCCAATATTACTCACTTACAGGGCACCGGGTGTTTTATTGATGCCCATACGCTGGAAGTTGATGGCCAACGCTATACGGCCGATCATATTGTGATTGCTCCTGGTGGTTATCCCATCATGCCGGACATCCCCGGTGCCGAGCATATGCTCGATTCAGATGGTTTTTTTGCGCTGAAAACCCAACCCAAACGAGTTGCCGTTATTGGTGCCGGTTATATTGCTGTTGAACTGGCTGGTCTGCTCAATGGCCTGGGTAGTGAAGTCAGCCTGTTATTACGCAAGGATCATTTCCTTTCCAGTTTTGATGTCATGTTGCGTGAAACATTGATGGAAGAAATGATCAACGCTGGTGTAAATATCATGCCGCGTGTTTCCGTTGAACGTGTAGACAAAATGGATGATGGCAGCCTGACCATCCACTGCGCCAATGGCGTTACACTTGAAAATTACGATGCCCTGATCTGTGCTATTGGTCGAGCACCAAACATTGACCCCCTGAACCTGGATGCAGCTGGTGTTGAATGTGATGAACGCGGCTATATTCCAACTGATGAGTTTCAACAGACCAATGTTAAAGGTATTTATGCCGTCGGTGATGTTACCGGGCAGGCTCAACTCACACCAGTAGCCATTGCTGCTGCACGACGTTTATCTGATCGTCTGTTTAACAATATGCCTGATCGCAAACTGGACTACAGTAATATTCCCACTGTCATGTTCAGCCATCCTCCTATTGGAACCATTGGACTAACCGAAGATGAGGCCCGCAAACTTCATGGCGAGGCGGTTAAAATTTATCAATCCAGTTTTACCGCTATGTACCATGCACTCTGTCCAGAGTCACAACGCACAGCAATGAAACTGGTGTGCGTAGGTGCGGAAGAAAAAGTGGTAGGCTGTCATATCATTGGTATGGGTGCAGATGAAATGCTACAGGGTTTTGGCGTTGCTATAAAAATGGGCGCTACCAAAAAAGACTTTGATAACTGCGTTGCTATTCACCCCACCAGTTCGGAAGAACTGGTTACTATGCGTTGATAAACACTCAGTAGCAAATACTACTAATGACCATTCGCACCTTTGAAAATATGGCACCCGTTATAGGTGATGGTGTGTATATTGATGAAGCGGCACTGGTTGTTGGAAACGTAGACATTGGTAATGAGAGTTCAGTCTGGCCCTTTACCGTTATCCGTGGCGATGTAAACAGTATTCGTATCGGCGTCTGCACCAACATCCAGGACAACTCCGTGCTGCATGTCAGCCATAAAGGCCCTTACAACCCGGAGGGCAATGCTTTATCTATAGGTAATAATGTGACAGTAGGGCATCGAGTCATACTGCATGGTTGTACGGTGATGGATAACTGCTTAATTGGCATGGGTGCCACCATAATGGATGGCGCTATTATTCATCCAAATACTTTGGTCGGTGCAGGAACACTCATCGCACCTAATAAAGAACTGGAAAGCGGTTATCTCTGGCTGGGTTCACCGGCAAAACGAGTTCGGCCATTAACCGAAGAAGAAATTGCATCTATTCAATATTCAGCCGAACATTACCAGCGACTTAAGAATCGCCATCCTGGCTGAGATACAATCCTCTATTTTATTACTTACAGTCGAAAATTACTTTTTTACCTTCATCGACTTTTAAATCCGCTTTCTTTCCATATTTTTCACAATGTTCACTGGCGATTACTTTTGCCTTTTCACGATCAAATTCACCAATATAAGGCTGGAATACCGTAATCTGGTTTTTATCCCCTGAGGCGGGATATGGATTCAGGGCGCAGGCGGACAACCCACCTAAAGCAATAACTAACATCAAATAAGATTTCATAAACAATACCATTGGTTTCATCCAGGAACTTATTATATAGGTAAGTTCTGTTTAATATATAATTAACTCTTAATTATTTCGACTCCATTTATGGAATCGTTGCACATAACTTAATAGTTTCTCTGGCTTGTGATTCTTTTTCCAGTTACCTGCTGCAAATTTATTGGCTTCTGTCCAGGTCGGATAAATATGGATAGTCGCCAGGATTTTGTTTAACCCAAGCTTATAACGCATCGCTGTTACAAACTCAGCAATTAACTCACCGGCATACTGGCTAACAATAGTTGCTCCTAATATTCTATCTTTACCAGGTACCGTAAGCACTTTGACGAAACCTTCGGCATTACTATCTGCAATCGCTCGATCCAGGTCATCAATATTATACGTTGTCACCTCATACTCAACGCCCTGTGCTTTGGCTTCCTGTTCATTTAATCCAACTCGCGCCACTTCTGGATCGGTGAAGGTAGCAAAGGGTATCACTGAATAATCTACTTTGAATTTCTTAAACCGGCCAAACAGAGCATTCACTGCCGCGTACCAGGCCTGGTGAGATGCAGTGTGCGTAAACTGGTAAGGCCCGACCACATCACCGCAGGCATAAATATTGGGATAATTTGTTTGTAGAAATTCATTCACTTCGATCGTTTTTCGATCACTGATCTGTACATTCAGTTCTTCAAGGCCAAAACCGGTAATATTTGCCTTACGCCCAACAGCAACCAGAATCTGATCAAACTCCAGCTTCACTTCTTTATTATCATGCTCGGCAACTAAATATTTTTGCTCTGAGTTTTTCTCAAAACGTTTTGACGTATGGCCAAGGCACAGGATGATGCCTTCTTTTACTAATTTCTCACTTAGAATTTCTGATACATCCGCATCTTCACGCGGCATTATTCGCGCACCTCGTTGAACCATCGTTACCTGCGAACCAAAGCGTGCGAAACTCTGCGCCAGTTCACATCCAATGGGACCCGCACCCAGCACCAGTAATTTCTTTGGTAGTACATTTAAATTCCAGATGGTGTCTGAAGTCAGGTAATCGATCTCATCAATACCGGGGATCTTCGGTACAAAGGGTCGAGCGCCAGTGGCAATAACAATGTTTTTTGTTGTTAATGTTTTATCGTTTACCTGTACTTCAAAAGGCGAGGTAATTCTCGCTTCGCCCTGGATAACATTCACCCCCAGATCCATGTAACGTTCAACGGAATCATGAGGAGCCACCTGTGCAATAGCTGACTTTACATGTTGCATTACATCAGCAAAATCAAATTTTATATCTGCAGATTTAAAACCCAACTTTTCTACATTTTTGCTTTGTGCCAGATAGCGAGCGGAATGTATTAATGTTTTGGAAGGCACACAACCAGTATTTAAACAGTCACCTCCCATTTTATCTTTTTCAATTAAGGTCACTTCTGCTTTTACTGCGGCAGCGATATAAGCCGAAACAAGACCACCTGAACCGGCACCAATTACCACCAGATTATGATCAAACTGCTTAGGGCGTGAATACGTTGCATACACACGTTTGGCTTTTATTGCCTCCAGTACTTTTTTCGCAATCAATGGAAAAATACCCAGCAAGGCAAACGATAGTAATAACTCAATAGAGAGTATGCCGGCCAGACTTTCTATTTGTGCTAGCTGAGTGCCAGCATTGACGTAGACTATTGTACCCGCCAGCATACCGACCTGACTGACCCAGAGATAAGTCCAGGTGCGGATTTGAGTTAGCCCCATTAAAAGATTAATCATAAAAAATGGGAATAATGGAACCAGTCGCAGACCAAATAAATAAAATGCTCCATCCTTTTCTACGCCACGATTAATAGCTTCCAGTTTATTGCCAAATCGCTGCTGCACGGCATCTCGAAATAAAAACCGAGCGATGATAAAAGCCAGGGTTGCACCTAATGTTGATGCAAACGACACCAGCACAGTGCCCCAAAATAAGCCAAATATAGCCCCAATAACTAATGTCATCACGGCTGCGCCGGGTAAAGACAATGCTGTAACAATGACATAAATAACAAAGGCAAGCCCCGCCATCTGTAGCGGATATTGTTGGCGCAGACTTTCCAGCTCCGCCTGCCTGCCTTTCATATATTCCAGGTTTAGATACTGGCCAAGATCAAAAATAAAATAGCACGACACCAGCCCTGCAATTATTAATAGAACATACAGACGTTTATTCATGAGAGTCCTTTTTTAGATTTTTATCAGTTTCCTGCGGCACGATATTAATAGCATAGACCTTTTCATACTAAATTCTCACACTCGATTTATTACGCGTTATACTTTCTACATCACTAGACAGCAGAAATCATATGCTTACTCAATCTTTTTTTAACCAGGATCCCTGCAAAGTTGCCCAATCCCTGTTAGGCAAGGTGATACGCCATTATTATAAAAACACCTGGCTGTCTGCACGCATTATTGAAACTGAAGCTTATTATATAGATGAAAAAGGCAGTCATTCATCTCTTGGCTATACAGAAAAACGTAAAGCGATGTTTATGCCTGCCGGAACTATTTATATGTACTATGCCCGTGGCGATGACTCACTCAATATCAGCGTTAAAGGCAAGGGCAATGCCGTTCTGATCAAATCCGCATTTCCCTGGTTTGATGAGCTCTCTCCATCAAAAAACCTTTACCTTATGCAAAAACTTAATCCGGTTAAAGGAAGTGGACGTATTCGACCTGAGGAAAAACTCTGTGCTGGGCAGACCTTACTCTGTCGTAGCCTTGCACTTAAAGTTAGTGAATGGGACCAGAAAATTTTTGATCCCCAATACTTTTATATAGATGATACCGACACACCTGTTTCTAAAGTTATTCAGACCTCTCGTCTGGGCATAGCGTCTGATCGCGATTCTCATTTAATGTATCGCTTTATTGATTTCAACTACGCAAAACATTGCACGAGCAACCCTTTAACTAAACGGGACTTTATCAAAGGAAAAGATTATCGTGTTCTTGGTTTTTAATTGGGATATTAATCAGGAGTGTCTGAAAACTGGATAAAACAATCGACTTGAATTATGGTATTCGCGTCCTTAAGAAAACACTAATATAAAAATCATGTTCTATAAATGGAGATAAATATGTCGCAACAAAGTCCTTCATTCGAAAAGGTCATTGAACTGATCGATGCGGCCAATAGTGCCGACCCGAACCAGGAAACTGCCGATGGCAAAACCTGGCCCAAAGAACTGCTTTATTCACAGCGCATGTCTGACATGCTAGATCGCTTCGCTCCTGATTCCGATGAAGCCGCCAAAATTGCGATTCGCGCCCAACATATTGAACGCTGGAAATCCCCGCGTAGCGATTATCCTATGAATCGTCAGGGTTATCATCAATGGCGCACCAACCTGTATCAGGTTCATGCAGACACCACGGCCAAATTTATGGCTGAAGCCGGATTTGATGAAGAATCTATAGAGCGAGCTAAAAATATGGTTGGTAAAAAAGGCATCAAAACCAACCCGGACACCCAGTTGCTGGAAGACGTTGTTGATCTGGTCTTTATCGAACATTACATGCTGGACTTCGCTGCCAAGCATCCGGAATATGATGAAGACAAATGGATCGATATCATAAAAAAAACCTGGAATAAGATGTCAGAGCAGGGTCAGCAATTTGCACTGTCCGGCAACATTACCCTGCCAGAACCACTGATACCCTTGATTCAGAAAGCCGTGGCATAAATCCAGCTTTATTTTGGTGCATAGCGACGCACCTGCGTAAACTTACAATCGACAAGCCCTTTTGTTGCAAATTTAACCTGCAACAAAAGGGTTTTTTTATGGTTATTTTTTAGGCCTGTTCTATAGTTAAAATATACATCCATATAATCATGATGAGTTTTAACAATAAGACCAATAAAGTCGTATTTATTATTAAAGGGATACTTTTGTGAAGATTTTTATTTTTTTAATCTTGAGTCTGCTCATTTCTACTTTATTACCTGTTAATCTCGCTTCTGCTGAAAATCAGGAGCAATCTGTTTATGGCTGGCAAGTCATGACTGAAAAAGAACGGGCAGAATATCTTGCAACACTCAAAGACATGAAATCTGAAGATGACAAAATGATGTTTAAGATTGAGCATGAAGAATTAATGCAGGATCGTGTGCGTAAACATGGGAACAAACAATCTGGGAAGTAATATTTTACTATGTGGTAAACATGAAGATGTTGCCAGCAGCAGCGGCCACCGGGAAGTATCCAGGCTCATTAAACAACACCACAAAAAAAGCCGGTTTGCGCTATTCTAGTTAATATGTATTTATTCCTGGCTGACCTCGTTGTCCTGATCCATTTTCTATTTATTGTCTTTGCCCTGTTTGGCGGACTGCTACTTTACAAGTGGTTTCAATTGATATGGTTACACATTCCAGCCCTGCTCTGGGGCACATATATTGAAATTACAGGTAGTATTTGTCCATTAACTCCACTGGAAAAATGGTTTCGTGAACAAGCCGGTGCAGATATTTACGAAGGCGGTTTTCTTTCATATTACCTGGTACCGATTATTTATCCACCTGAATATGATGCTAATTACCAGTTAATTGCCACGACTATATTAATACTACTCAATTTCATAATTTATTTTGGGTTAATCTGGTATCGACTCCGACGCTGATTAATAAACGAGCTTCTTATCTTATCGACGATACCGGCACCCTCACGAAAGACCGATCTCGGCCCAGCTTTTCCCCTGGATAAACTTCGTTCGATTTTATTTGAAAATGATCGCCAGAAAGATAAACCCGATGATGAATTTCCTGTTAATGCCAAAATAGCAAAAGTGACTATACCTTACTAAAACATCACTTTATCAATCGAGATCGCACACTGAAAAGAATGCTTGGGATTTCATCTAATCAATAATAATCAAACTAATCCCTTAAAGGAGACTAATTCATGAAATCTAAACTACTTGCTAGTTCATTATTTGCAATCTTGCTAGCTACAGCAACTTTTTTACCCACTCAGGCTTATGCAGAAAATTATCTCATTGATACCAAAGGTGCCCATGCCTTTATTCAATTTAGAATTCAGCACCTGGGATATAGCTGACTAAACGGGCGCTTTAACACCTTCCAGGGGCATTTTAATTATGACGATAAAAAGCCTGGCGCGGCCTCAGTACAGGTAGAAATAGATACAGACAGTATTGATTCAAACCATGCGGAGCGGGACAAACATCTGCGTGGGAAAGCTTTTCTCCATATAACTAAATTTCCAAAAGCAAAATTTGTGAGTACCGCTTTTAAACCAAAAGGAAATAGCACTGCATCATTAGAAGGAAATCTTACCCTCCATGGCGTAACTCGCCCGGTCACTATTGCAGTAGAGCACATCGGTCATGGTCCAGATCCCTGGGGAGGTTTTCGACGCGGATTTGAAGGTACCACTAAAATTTCTTTAGCCGATTTTGGGATCAACTATAACCTGGGGCCAAAGTCGAAAGAAGTTGAATTAATTTTATCTCTTGAAAGTGTACGCCAGGAATGATAATGATCAAACCCCGTTATATTAAACGGGGTTTGGTTTCAAATTACGATTTATTTAATTCCTGTCGCAATGTTTCTATTATTACTTTTGTTTCTGGACGCACATTACGCCAGATATAAAATGATTCCGCAGCCTGTTCAACCAACATACCTAAACCATCATAGACAGCACTGGCACCATGATCAGAACACCAGTCCATAAAACTGGTCGGCTTATTGCCGTACATCATGTCATAACAACTTCCACCTTCCGCAATAATATTATCTGGTAAAGGAGGGACTTCTCCTTTTAAACTTGCCGCCGTCGCATTTATAATGAGATCGAACTGTTGACCTTCTAATGCTTCATAACCACTGCCACTAATATTGGCCAGATCAGCAAAGGCCTGCGCCAGATCTTTTGCTTTTTCTGCCGTGCGATTTGCGATAACAATTTTATCTGGTTGCTGTTCGAGTAAAGGTGCAAGCACACCTCGGGCCGCACCGCCGGCTCCCATCAATAAAATACGTGCACCTTTCAGGTTAATATTTTTATTCATAGTCAGATCACGCACCAGTCCGACACCATCAGTGTTGTCACCATAAATTTGGGAGGCATCATCTAGCTTAAGTGTATTAACCGCACCGGCACGTTCAGCACGATCACTGCGCTGGTCTGCCAGCGCCCAGGCTTCCTGTTTGAAGGGCACGGTAATATTCAGGCCCTTACCACCACTGGCCGTAAAGTTACCCACCGCCTGAGTGAAACCACCAACATCAACATGAATAGCCGTGTAATTAATGTTCTGTCCGGTTTGCCTGGCAAACATAGTGTGGATGGCCGGTGACTTGCTATGGGAAATAGGATTGCCCATCACCGCGTATTCATCCGGTTTGGCATCAAAATCAAAAATGTCTGTCATGATATTGCTTAGCCGATAAACTTAAGGAAGCTCTGATTAACTCCGCCGTTCGTGGTGAGCTTGTCGAACCATGAACAGGAACTATCGTAAAATATTTGTGCTAGATATTGAATCCTTCGACAAGCTCAGGGCGAACGAAATTAGTCAGAGCTTCCTTAAATTAGATTTTATTTTTGTCTATATCTATTTTCCTGGCCTACTTTTCTGCAAGCCACTGCGCAGCCTGCTTGGCAAAATAGGTAAGAATGCCATCGGCACCGGCTCGTTTGAAAGCCAGGAGCGATTCCATGATCACCGCTTTTTCATCCAGCCAGCCGTTATGTGCGGCGGCCATGATCATCGCGTATTCACCACTAACCTGATAAGCATAGGTTGGTGCTCCAAACTGATCTTTCACTCGACGCACGATATCCAGATAAGGCAGACCCGGTTTGACCATGACCATATCTGCCCCTTCTTCCAGATCCAGCGCCACTTCCCACAGGGCTTCATCGGTATTGGCGGGATCCATCTGGTAGGTATATTTATTACCAGCTCCGAGATTGGCAGCTGAACCCACCGCATCACGGAAGGGACCATAGAAGCTTGAGGCATATTTGGCCGAATAAGCCAGAATACGCGTGTGGATATGATCAGCAGACTCCAGTGCTTCACGAATTCGCCCGATGCGTCCATCCATCATATCGGAAGGTGCCACCACATCGGCTCCAGCTTCGGCATGCGATAGCGCCTGTTTGACCAGCACGTCCACGGTTTCATCATTCATCACATAGCCCGATTCATCGATCAAACCATCCTGGCCATGGGTGGTGAATGGATCCAGGGCCACATCGGTGATCACGCCGAGATCAGGGAAACTCTCTTTTAGTGCTTTTACTGCACGCTGCGCTAAACCTACAGGATTGTAGGCTTCACGGGCATCTTCAGTTTTTTTATCTTCGGCTGTCACCGGGAACAGGGCTACGGCGGGAATGCCCAGCGCAACCAGTTGCTCGGCTTCTTTAAGTAATTCATCAATACTGACCCGCTCTACCCCGGGCATAGATGCCACCGCCTCGCGCTGGCCTTCACCCTCAAGGACAAACATGGGATAGATTAAATCATTCACCGTCAGGTGGGATTCCCGCATGAGGCGACGGGAAAAATCATCACGACGCATACGGCGCATGCGAACATTGGAAAAGCGGCCTCGGCTCAAATCTGATAAAGTCACGCTCTCGACTCCTGAAAATTTTGGCTACTCTGTCTCTATTTCTATTCGAAAGACAGGAATTTGGAATATTTTTCTGATAAAAAGCTCAAACCGTCTATATATAAACTAATGGCTTCTACGGTATGAGCATACTGTAAATCCATGCATCAATAAAATGGTATCCGCATGACCCAGGCATTTAATTTAAAACAGCTAAATTCCACCCACTCGTACCTCCGTCGTCCTGGACAAACCTGGCTAGTTCTGCTCCTGCTTGCTCTGGCTAACCTGACTCTGTCCAATCCGACCCTGGCCGCACCATTAGCGCCCGACACACTGATGACTCAGGCCACTGATGAAATGATTGCCGCACTGCAGTCTCAGCGCAGTGAAATTCTGAAAGACAATACCTTGCTCTATAAACTGGTAGAGAGCATTCTGCTCCCGCATGTGGATATTATCAGTACCTCTCGCTCTGTCCTGGGTAAGCACTGGAAAACAGCCACTAAAGCACAGAAGCTAAAATTTATTCGAGAATTTCGGAACCTGCTGATCCGGTTCTATGGTTCGGCCCTGGCGGAATACATGACCAACCACCAGATCAAAAAAAATATTATAACCTACCTGCCCTTACGTGAAAGCCTCGAACAAAAATCACTGACTGTCTATGCACAGGTCAATCCTCCCAGTGGTGACAAAGTGCCTCTGCTTTATCGTATGCACAACACGCGTAAAGGCTGGAAGGTTTATGATGTCAGCGTTTCCGGTATTAGCCTGATCACCACCTATCGCACCAGCTTTAAT
>JAPHRJ010000015.1 GCA_026196045.1 Gammaproteobacteria bacterium | reverse complement strand
CCATCACCATCATAATAGTCAGCATCGTTGCCTGTTCTTCCAGAGACACAATGTCATTCGCGGCTAACTCATCCTGAGAAACACGCATTTCTTCTAAAATTTCCATAATTCTTTTAGCTTTAGGTGCGGCCTTGCTACTTAGCCAGTAATTGGCTTTATTCCATTCATTACTACCTCGTGACTTAAACATAATGCCCGGATAAGGGGCAAACTCAGCGCGAACGCGACTATAGTCGTCCCATGCCTGCTTTTGTACTGGGTTAAATAACGTACTAACTTTTTCAATTTGTTTAAATTGAGCTTCATTAACTTCCCATTTTGCCAGGAAGTTGTCGCGGAACTGGGTATTACCCGAGAGCAGATAAGCACGAATATTGGTCAGGCCAATCGCAAATGAACCCCGACTATCTGCCAGCAACTTTAATAACTGCTTACGTTCATTGGTAGCCGCTAATTTGCCTTCTTCATCAATCAATTTTGTAATCGCCGCATTGATCTTTGATACGCGTGGAGCTGCTTCTGTCAGCAAAATGTTATAGGCAGGAATATTGGCATCGGTATGAGAAATGGCTTCAATTTCTTTCTGCGCAGTCCGAAATTCCTCAATCAGGGCTTCCATTTCATGCAACCGTTCTACATTAGCAGGTGCCGTCCAGTTTTTTGCAAACTCATCAAATTCGGCCAGGGCACTATCTATTTTCTGCCAGCCATTTGCTCGTTCATTTTTAAAGATCTCAGCATTTTTAGGATCGCCACCTAGAATCATATAACCGCGCAATCCAGCCAATGATAAATGCACCCCATCAGCTAAATTCATTCCCGCCATTACAGTCGGTTGACGAAGATGAATCACACGATCCTGAATTTCTGTTGTCTGTACTATCCGGTAATAGGTATTCATCGAAATTAAAAAAACAACTACCAGGACGCTACCAAATCCTAGCAACAACTTATTTTTAACAGTCAATCTCATTTTTATTTTTCCTTTTTAACTAGAGCGATATGGCTAAATGCTATTTTTATTAAGGTTATTAAAGCCAGCCTTACTACGACTGAGACACAATCTTATTAGTATTACGGCTCAAACTTGGCGGGCTTTAGTAAAAACCTGAAATAAATGAGGAGAAGCTGGAAAGGCTATGAGATAGCCTAATCACTTGATAGTAGCACTGTTATTGTTACTCGCTTTAATGATATGAGAGCCCAGAGCTACTTTTAGAAGAAACTGAGTTCTGTACTGGTTTTTCAATTGGTCTGCCCTCTTATTTCCAGTTCAGCCCCCAAATGACCAGCATCTTATTGTGCTAATATTCCATTTCCATTCTATTAAATAGTCATATGCATAATGCAACTTCAAGCAGACCCGTTTATTGTTCCAGTCTGTCACCAGGACATAGAGATCCTTTTCCAGGATGCATATCTGCTGTTAATCAATAAACCCAGCACACTCTTGACGCTATCGGGGAAACACCCTCTCAACAAGGACTCGGTACACTATCGATTAGTCAAAAAATTTCCGACCGCCACGATGATTCATCGCCTTGATTTCGGCACTTCAGGAATTTTAATTGTGGCGTTGAATAAAGAGATCAACGGACATATTGGTAAACAGTTTCAGGCACATCATGTTGTTAAAACCTATACCGCTATCCTGCATGGACATCTGGCGCATGATGAAGGTTGTATTGATATTCCTGTCGCGAAAGATAAAACCAATTTCCCATTGCTAAAAACATGTTATGAAACGGGGAAACAGGCCATAACCCAATACAGGGTTATTGAACGAGTACAGGAACCGGTATCAACCAGAGTGGCATTTACTCCCATCACCGGTCGCACTCATCAATTACGTATACACAGCAACGAAATAGGCCATCCCATTTTAGGCTGTGATCTATACGCCACGGATGAAGCCTTTTTTATGGCTAAACGATTAATGTTGCACGCCACTCAGATTGAATTTGACCACCCGGTCACTGGTGAAAGGATGAATGGCGTTAGCCCCTGTCCGTTTTAGCTTGCTTGATTCAAGCCCGTCATCCCGGCAAATCTACCTTTATAACAGCAAAGATAAGCACGTATAATCCGCGCCATGAAAAAAGAAATTGAATTACTGGCTCCCGGCGGCGATATTGACTCGATAAAAGCGGCCATCCTGGCCGGTGCAAATGCCGTCTATTGTGGCCTGGACAGGTTTAATGCCCGGAACCGGGCAATAAACATCACCTTTGACGATCTAAATGGTATCTTAAGGCTCGCGCACACGCATAATTGCGAGGTCTTTCTAACCCTGAATATCATCATCGTCGAAAGTGAAATTCCCGCCCTTTTCACCTTACTGAATAAACTCGTTAATACTTCACTTGATGGCATCATCATTCAGGACCTGGGCGTATTTTATCTGCTCAATAAATATTTCCCCACACTTAAAATCCATGCCTCAACCCAGCTTACAACACATAACGAAGGTCAGATAAAATTTTTAAGCCAACTGGGAGCAACCCGCGTTAATCTGTCCAGAGAGTTAAACCTGGATGAAATCACCACATTAACGGCAGTAAGTCATGAACATGATGTATTAACCGAAGTCTTTGTACATGGCTCCAATTGCATCTCATTTTCAGGCCTGTGTTATATGAGCTCGGTTCAGGGTGGCAACTCTGGTAATCGAGGCCAATGCAGTCAGCCCTGTCGAGATCAATATCTAACAACGTCAGAAGGTAAAGATTTCCCCCTGAATATTAAAGATAACTCAGCCTACTCAGATCTTGGGGTTCTCTATAATGCTGGAGTTGATTCCGTTAAGATCGAAGGCCGTATAAAAAAATATCACTACGTCTACACGGTGGTTGACACATGGAGAAAACAACTCAATCGTTTTTATGAACAAAACACAATAAAACATGACAATAATGATCTGCGTAAGGTATTCAACCGGGACTTTTCAAACTCCTTTTTAAAGGGAAATATCAGTAAAGCCGTCTTTATTGATAATCCTCGCGACCACTCAGCAATTCATCATGCACAACAATTTTCTAAAATTGAAGGCGGAACAACGGATGAACATTTAGCAACAGCGAAAAGAGTTGTGTTTGATCAAAAAACAGAAATCATCACCAATATTCAAGACCAGATTGAACAGATCAGTATTGAGAAGGCTCCTTTAACCATTAGCCTTTCCGGGGAATCAGGTGCAGCATTAACCGTCTCGATTAAAACACCGGAAACAGACTTTGATGTTCAATCAGGAATCAAACTCATCAATGTAGATAATAACTGTATCGATCAGGCGCTAGTGTTAAATCGATTTAAAGCATTAAATGAGACAGAATATTTTATCGAATACGTAAATCTGGACAAGCTACCCAACAATCTGTTTATTCCATTTAAAGAACTCACTCTATTAAAGAATAAAATACTATTCATATTGAAAGGCTCAAGAGAGACGTATAACCCGGTTAATGTCCCAAAGCTAAAGAAAAAAACAAACGAAAGTCTCTCCCCTGCACTGTCCCTGTTAATTTCTTCCCAGGAAGATCTGCCTCTTTGCGATACCACTTCAGCGGAGATCTATTTTCAACTACCAGATAGTTTCCAACACCGGCTTGCTGAGTTCATCGAACTTTTTACCCATAACCAACGTTTAATTCCCTGGTTCCCAGCGGTTCTGCTCAGTGAAGACTACCACGCCGCCGTTGAGTTTCTTGAACAGGTTCAGCCAGTACGCATTGTTACCAATAATACCGGAGTCGCGTTTACCGCCTACAAAAAAGGCATCGCCTGGACAGCTGGCCCCTATATGAATCTGGTAAATTCATTTAGCCTGTTATGTTTAAAAGAAAACTTCAACTGTGAAGGCGCATTTATTTCGAATGAAATCAATAAAATTCAAATAAAAGGCATTAAAAAACCCGATAATTTCAAACTCATTTACAGTATCTCCCATCCGATTGTATTGATGACCAGCCGCGTCTGTATGTTCCATCAGGTCACGGGCTGTAAGAAGAATATCGTCGATGAAAAATGCATTCAACGATGTGAAAGATCATCGTCCATCACCAATTTAAACAATGTTTCCTACTTCATCGATAAAGAAAAGGGTGGCTATCATCATGTTTATAATGAAAGTAACTTTTTAAACACCGATATTGTTACGGATGTACCAAATATTTTCGATAACTTTTTTATTGATTTAAGAGATATTAAAACGTCAACTAATATTGACGTCGACAAAGCCAAACTGGTGAGTCTTTTCGGAAATCTTCTTAATGACGATCCAGATTCAATACAAAAACTTAACCAAAGCATTTATCCCTCAACCAATACACAATATAGAAAAGGAATTTAAAAATCATCCAGGAGTTAATTTTAAGGGTACATACTTAAATGAAGAATAAGTTAGTGTTATTTACGTGGCAACACTCCAAATTAAAAATCAAATAATCAATGAACGTATATCATCCTGTAAAACGGGATCGACTTCATTAATTTCCTTTACGATATTTAATTGCATATTGGTATTTGATACTTCCAGTAAGGCGTCATCAAATTGATACGTATTGCGAGCTTTTAGCCATACCAATACTTTTGAAAGGTGCCAGATAGCAGGCTTACCATCATGAAGAGGTGCAGGAAAAGTCCCACCACTGCCGAGCATCAACTTGCGCATATTCTGTCGTGAAAAACCAAGTAACTCAGCAACATCTGTTAAACCAACTAGATCCGGTGTCGCCTCAATGAGTTTGGCATCAGGTATAACACGTTTAATATCACGTATTGCACTTGAAATCGCATTATAAGCAGATGAAGCCTCACGGATAAAAGTCATAGCAATACGTCCATTCTGACCAATACCCACCAAAGCATCATCACACCCCTCCGCACCTAATCTCTCGATATAAGTATCTGGATCAATGGAGGCATCTTGAAGCATGAACTTCAGTGTAAATTCATATTCCGCCATCATTCAATTCTCATTTTCATTCTCATTTTCATAATAGTCACCGATACAATGATCAACAACTCGGCGAATTTGTTTAGCATGATTACCTGCATTTCTGGGCGTACTCCATATAGAAGTAATACAGAACTCACCACATCGACAACCACTGTCATTATAAGGGCAGTACATCTTACCCCAAGCATGTGAACCACCAACCTCAATACGCCACCCGTTCTCTTCAGCATATTGAAGTGCATTTTCAACGTCCTGTTTTGAATGCTTTTTTCTCGACATATCCCTGCCTTAATAATTAAACATAATAGAAGTGCAAATATTGGTTGTCAAGTGACAACCATGTAATTATTCATGTCCTGGAATAGTAACTGACCCACTGGTGCATAGCTTTTGACACTCTATTTGTACTGCGATTTCAATAGTTTAGTAATCGCTTAATGTATAGATGACTATATTTTGTAAACCTACTAATTTAAAATGCTTAAGTCATAAATCACAAATATGACAGACTGGAATAAAAAAGATATCGCTATTTACCAGGACCCCATTCCCTCCACAATGAAAATCATGCTCGCCCCAGTGGTGATCCCGGGATGATGGCAGAAAATGCACAGGTAGCCGCACAACTTGGTGCTCCTGCCATAGATATCAACTTCGGATGTCCATCTAAGTTCGTTAACCGTAAGATGGGCGGTTCCGTGTTGTTACAGGAGCCTGAACGTGTATATAACATTGTCGCTGCCGTGCGCAAGGCAGTTGATGCCAGCACACCGGTCACGGCCAAGATTCGACTCGGTTATAAAGATGATAGTCTGGCACTGGATAATGCCCTGGCTGTAGAAAGTGCAGGAGCATCTGAATTAACCATACATGCCCGCACCAGGATCGAAGGCTATACTCCACCCGCTCGTTGGGAAGCACTGGCCCCGCTGCGTGAAGCACTCACGATTCCACTCATTGCCAATGGCGATATCCGCAGTATCGATGATTACTATCGTTGCGCAGATGCCAGCGGTTGCGTAGATGTCATGCTCGGACGTGGTGCTCTCAATAATCCTTTGCTAGCTAAACAGATAAAACAGAGTCGTAATAATGAAGATATCGTACAACTGGACTGGTCAGTCGTTAGTTCATTGATACTGGCCACTAGCGCACAAATGGAACTGGAGTTTTCAAATGAATATGTAGTTATGCGGATCAAACAGTGGTTGAAAATGCTACGCGGCCATCACCCACAGGCACAACAGGTCTTTAATGAAATTCGACGGATGAAAAAACTGGAGGATGTTAAGCTTGTCATTGATGGGGATGTAAAAATTATAACGCTACAGAAATGAAGTCTAATTAAATATGTCCGTTGAACTGGGGAAGGTTTAGTTTGACCTGAACTCGAAGACCTTCCAGTTCAGGCGAACGGTCGAATTGCAATGTGCCGTGGTAAAGCTCAACAATTTCCTTAACAATGGCCAGCCCCAGTCCATGTCCGGGCAGTGATTCATCAATACGATGCCCACGTTGCGTGAGCGAGGCTAACTCTTCTTCAGAAACACCACTGCCATCATCTTCAACAATAATGTAAATCGCATCGGTCTGTTCGATGCTGCAGCGTACCTGGGCTTTGGCCCACTTGGTGGCGTTATCAAGCAGGTTGCCCAATAATTCGAGTAAGTCGTGCCGGTCAATGTTGTTAAGGTTTTGTTGGGGTGCTTGAATATCAAACTCGATATGTTTGTCGTGGTAGATACGTTGCAGAACTGTAATCAGCGCAGGCAGTTCTTCCGCCGGATTAAAGCGTTGTCCGGCACTACCGGAACCCGCTAATCGTGCGCGTATCAGTTCATGTTCGATTTGTTGTTGCAGTGCTGTGGTATGTTGATGCAGTTCCTGTTTAATTGTGGCGGGAGTTTCGTTGTGGTCCGCTAATTGAGTAAGCAAATTCAGAGGCCCTTTTAAAGCGTGAGCAAGATTACCTAATGCATTGCGCGAACGCTCAAGTCGGCAAGCCATCACCATTAATAATCGATTCACTTCTACTACCAGCGGTTTTACCTCAAGCGGAACCGCTTCGGTAAGCTGGTCAATATCCCCCCGTTCAAGCTGTTCGATCTCATGACCGAGTTGCCGCAGGGGTGCAAATGAGCCACGCACAATACGACGCTGTATATATAAAATAATAAATAGAAAAATAACGGTAAGTGCCAGCAGTAACAACGCATTTTTCATGAGTCGCATTTGTAACATCGAAAGATCTTCGGCCACCATGATGGTGACGTTCTGGTTGCCCTTACGATAACCAGCTGCCCAAAGTAATAACGATTGCTCAGAAGGGCCGATGATGTGATCTATCCGCTGTTCACCGGGAGCAAGTTTTACGCGGCTTAGTTCAGCATCCCAGAGTGAGCGTGAACGCAATACTTCATCTTTTTCAGTTACCAGTAAAAAGTAATGACCCGATAGCGGCTGATGATAGATGGTCGAAATTGAATCTTTAATCAGTGAGGCTTTACCCTCAGCATCGAATTGCAGCGCGGCCAGCAAACCTTCGCCATCGTGTTCCAGACGTGAAACAACAAAGTCATCGACCAGTCGTTGATTTTGATCGTAGATCAGCCAGCCAATCAACCCCAGCAACAGAACCATACTCAAACCCAGCCCAATATGAAGTCGCTGCGCCAGTGAGTTCACGCTGTTTCTCCACCAAAAATATACCCCTGTCCACGGCGTGTTTCGATCAGCGATTTCCCGATCTTCTGCCGTAATCGTTTGATATAAGCTTCAATCACATTGCTGTCACGATCAGCATCACCTTCATAAACGTGCTCGGTAAGACGGGATTTAGATAGCAGTTTGCCGGGATTTATCATCATGTAGCGCAGCAGGCGGAATTCGGTGCCGGTGAGTTCGACGGTTTCACCATCAGCCAGCATCACACACTGGCGTTCTTCATCAAGAATTAATCCGGCTACGGCCAATTGCGGCTCACTGCGTTCCTGCGCCCGACGTAATAAAGCATCGAGGCGGGCAAGTAATTCTTCCTGATGAAAAGGTTTACCCAGATAATCGTCGGCACCTGCTTTCAGGCCATCGACGCGTTCATGCCAGGCATCGCGCGCGGTGAGAACAATCACCGGTAGCTGACTGCCTGCCTTGCGCCAGTTCTGCAGCACTTCCAGTCCCGGTCGCCCCGGCAAACCCAGATCAAGAATGACGGCATCGTAAGCTTCTTCTTCACCCTGAAACTGAGCATCGACACCGTTATCAACCAGGTCCACTGCATAACCGGCACGGCGCAAATCCTGCCGCAAGCGGGGACCAAGAACAAGATCATCTTCTACCAGTAGCAGCCGCATCAATCGTCCTCTTCGTCGAGCGGTACACCGGTTTTTGCATCGAAATACAGTTCGCGTACCACACCCTGTTCATCAACCAGTTCCAGTTCATACACTAAACGTCCCGATTTGCGCTCCAGTTCAGCTTCCAGCAAGCGAAGTTTGCCTTCGTGCTGGCTAATAACCTGTTGCAGCAACTGTTCAAGAGCAATGATTTCACCACGCTTGACCAGCTCGCGAGCCCGTTCATGATCATCAGCCCAGACATTTGAGCTGATGATGATAAAGAGCAACGCTGTTTGCAGATAATATTTCATTTCAGCTTTCTAATCCTCCCAGCGACCCACACCGGGAATTTTGACCTCATCTTCGTTATAGGAACCGGTTTCAGCACGCGTATGGCAGGCTTCACATTTACTGTAACTGCCCACGTCCTTATTATCAGTAACAAAGCGCATGGGTATTTCATCATGCTTACGTTTGAAGTATACGGTATCACTGATGCGAAGTGGTACTTCACCCGGTTTCAGCGAGCTGGCAATTCGTGTTGAACGTTTGTAATCACTCTTGTCTGCAGAATTGGTGACCAGATAATCGAGTAAGCTCTTTTGTTTTTCCGCATCAAGTTCGGCGTTATCTCCAAAGTGATCTTCGAGTCCTGCCATCATCTTACGCCATGATTTTTCGGGTAACAAACCTGGCTGAAAAGCAAAGTGACAACTACCACATTCCTCACGATAGACCGGATTATTGACCGGCGCAACATCCAGCTTCGATTGCTTGAACCAGCCGAGCCCCCATTTATGACCATCGTCATCACTCCCATAAACGCTTGGTAAAAACAACAAACTGGAAAAAGTGGCAACGGTAACGACAGCCAGTAATTTACTATAAATATTCATCATCTATACTCCTGTTTTTTGTATATAAAGAAGAAAGTCGCCTTTTTCCTGAGATGTGCACTCACGTCCAAGTGTCCATTTGCAGTTACGTTTAAACCACTTCTCGATCTTTTTTGTATCGGTCAATCTACTTGAGTTGGCTGCTGGTGCCATTGGTTTAATCGGCTTTTGTGTTTTAGCGTGCTTACCAGCATTGTTCAGATCACGGGTATGACAACTGCTACAACTTCGTTCCGTCGGTGACTTGTCATGGCTCTGTGCTTTAGTCCAGTGTCGTTGACCCGCTTCGGCACTGAATGGCCCCGCGCCAGCTTTGCTGTACTCTTTTAACAGGTTATCAACAGCTGGGCTGGCACTGACTGACTGTGTAAACAGTAGTACCGAAGCAGTGATAATGGTTACAGGTATTTTCATAATTAATTCCTCTGTTCTCTTCAAATAAATAAAATTCTATTCAGCCTTTTTCCTGCCATTGATCATCGAGTGCACCAGATTTTCTCTATGCTGTAATCCAGCCAGGACAACACCGGCCACATGCAAACCAACCAGAAACAGTGTGAAATTAGCAAAGAACTCATGCAGCTCTTCAACCACATTGCCAATAAAATTCGGCGTACCAACAAAAAGAGCAGCCACCGGTCCTGCCATCTCTTTAGCACCATAAACCGACAGTCCTGTCAGAATCGTTAACAACAGACTCAGCAACAAAGCCACCACCATGGCACCACCAGCAGGGTTATGGCCGATATAACGTTGAGGATGGAAAGTTGCCATATCTTTTAAATACGTGACCACCACACGAGGTGGATGTATAAAATCGCTGAAGCGAGCATGGCGAGTGCCAATCAGGCCCCATAATAGACGGTAAACAATCAGACCTGCTATCGTATAACCAGCGAAAACATGAAGATCCAGCCAGTCATCTTCAGTCAGATAAGCGATAAAAAATGCGCCCACTAAAGACCAGTGAAAAATACGCACTGAAAGATCCCACACCTTAATTTGATTTGTGTCGCTCATCACCTACTCCCGTAACCATGGCGTAAACTGTACCTGGCGAGTGTGAAATGAAACTGAAAATTTGGGGTGGGCGATGAATCAAAATACATGAAATATTTACACAGCATATGGTGTTGCTTCGCAACGCCTGGTGGGTTAAGCAATAAACGCTAACCCACCCTACATTTGGGAAGGGAAACTTAAATTAGAGATCAATTTTTCCTGATTTAGCGTATATTAGGCTCTGACCTGTTAACCCTTTACCAGCATGAAACACGCCCAGAAAATACTGCAAAACACCTTTGGCTATAGCGATTTCCGCCACCATCAGGCCGATATTATTCAAAGCCTGTTGAATGGCGACGATGCTCTGGTGCTGATGCCGACCGGTGGGGGTAAATCCCTGTGTTATCAAATCCCGGCGATGGTGCGTGAGGGTGTGGGGATTATTATTTCCCCTTTGATCGCCTTAATGCAGGATCAGGTGGATGCTTTACAACAGTTGGGCATTCGTTCAGCTTTTCTTAACTCCTCAATGAATGAGGCGGCCCAAAGTCACACCGAGCAGCAGTTACTTAATAACAAGATTGATCTGCTCTATGTAGCACCTGAACGTTTAATGACAGGTCGTATGTTGTCATTACTTGAACGTTCCAATCTTTCCCTGTTTGCGATTGATGAGGCCCATTGTGTTTCGCAATGGGGACATGATTTCCGCAAGGAATATCAACAACTGCGTATTTTACATGAACGTTTCCCGGCGGTGCCACGGATTGCGCTGACGGCCACGGCAGATCAACGCACGCGTCAGGAAATTATTGAGCAACTTAACCTGCACGATGCGAACGTCTTTATTAACAGTTTTGATCGTCCCAATATTAATTACACCATTAGCGAAGGACAAAATGCGCGGGATCGTTTGTGGGGATTTCTTGAACGGGAACATCCTGATGATGCCGGTATTGTGTATTGTCTATCTCGAAATAAGGTAGAGAAAACGGCCGAGTGGTTACAAAAACAGGGGCGTATTGCTCTGCCCTATCATGCGGGCTTATCAGCTGAAGTGCGGCAGGAACATCAACGGCGTTTTTTGCGTGAAGATGGGATCATTATTGTTGCGACCATTGCCTTTGGTATGGGCATTGATAAACCCGACGTCCGTTTTGTAGCACACCTGAGTTTGCCAAAGAGTATTGAAGCTTATTATCAGGAGACAGGCCGTGCCGGTCGTGATGGTGCTCCGGCCAATGCCTGGATGTCCTATGGTTTGCAGGATGTGATCAGCCTGCGACAAATGGCAGAGAACAATGACTCCAGTGAACAGTTCAAACGTATCCTGCATCATAAGCTCGAAACCATGCTGGCACTGTGTGAACAACGCCATTGTCGACGCCAGTCTATCCTGGCGTATTTTGATGAACCCTTGCATGACCCCTGCGGCAATTGTGATACCTGCCTGAATCCACCCGAACAATGGGATGCCACTGAAGCTTCAAGAAAGGCCCTGTCCTGTGTGCATCGCACCGGCCAACGATTTGGTGTGAATTATGTGATTGATGTATTACTGGGTAAAAACAACGCGCGGATTAAACAGTTCGAACACGACACCCTTAGCACCTATGGTATTGGTAAGGAACTGCATGAACAGGAATGGCGCAGTGTCTTTCGTCAACTGATGGCATTGGGTTATCTTGCCACTGATATTGAGGGTCACGGAGCGATTAAGCTTGCAGAGTCTTCACGCCCCCTGCTACGTGGTGAAATCGAACTGATATTACGCAAACCACAACTTGAAAAATCAGGTACGAATAAAAAATCGAAACGCCGTTCGTCTTTACGTGGTGTTGATGACGCTTTATTCGAACAGTTGCGCGAGCATCGTTTAGAGTTGGCAAAGGGACTGGGCGTGCCTCCCTATATTATTTTCCATGACAGCACACTTGAAGAAATGGCAGAAAAACGGCCTGAGACGCTGGATAAGATGCGTTATATCAGCGGTGTGGGTGAACAGAAGTTAGATAAGTTTGGTGAATCCTTTTTACGCGTTATTCTATCTGCACCTTTGCCAGATATACTAAAGAACAATTTGAGTGATACGATTAATGATACCCTGGCGTTGTTTAATGATGGTAATGACATAGAGGCGATTGCAAAAAAACGTGGCATTAAAGACTCTACCGTTTACTCACATTTGGCCGAGGCGATTGAAGCCGGGTTGCTGGATGCCCGAGAAGTCCTGTCGTTGAGTGAAGATGACTATAAAGAAATTGTTGTTGCACTGGAAATGACCATGGATGACGACGGTCGATTAAAACCGGTCTATGACACGCTTGAGGGTAAATATGATTACAGTATCCTTAAGTGTGTGCAGGCGAGTTTTATTAAAATGTAGGGTGAGCTAACATTTTTCTAGCCCACCTAAAATACATTATATATTCATATGAGTGCCTGACGGCACATCCGGTGGGTTACGGTACAAACACCGTACCTAACCCACCCTACATTTAAAAATGGTATCCTTAAATGCGAGCAGGCGAATTTTGTTAAAACGTAGGGTGGGCAACATTTTTCTAGCCCACCAGGCATTGCGAATGCAATACATTCTATTTTTTATGAATACCTAACGGCACACCTGGTGGGTTACAGCACAAACACCGTACCTAACCCACCCTACATCAGAGACTATCATTAATAAACAAATGAAAACATCAAACGTCAGTATTGGACTTATCAATCCCAAAAGCCCGGACAATGTTGGTTCAGTCATGCGAGCGGCGGGTAATTTTCAGGTTGATAGTGTCTTCTATACTGGCAAGCGATATCCTCGTGCGCTTATGCGTAATCCAGCCATAACGGATATGCGGCGTAAGGTAGGCCAAAATATTCCACTCACTGAAGTCACTAGCCTGATTGAAGAGGTGCCTGAGAATATGTCCATAGTCTGCGTTGAATTTGCAGAGAATGCGATCCCTTTGCCTGAGTATGAACACCCAGAAAATGCGTTTTATATTTTTGGCCCGGAAGACGGTACGCTTAGTCAATCTATAATCGACCAAGCCGATGCCGTGGTTTATGTGCCAACTATCGGCTGTATGAACCTGGCAGCAACAGTGAATGTACTTCTTTATGATCGATTAACAAAATCTTCGCTAGGCTATGAAGGCTATGAAGGCTATGAAGACTATGAAAGCAATGAGCTCATTCGTCTAAACCGAGATATTAATAATCGATTAAAGGTTAGGGAAGCTCTGATTAATTCCACCGTTCGTGGTGAGCCTGTCGAACCATGAACACTAAACCAAATAAAATTAGTTTGTTAAAAACCACACTCTTCGACAAGGCTCTCCTGAGCGAAGCCGAAGGGCCTGGGACGAATGGAATCAATCAGAGTTTGCTTAGAAATTAAATCACTCTAACCCTTTTATAGAGTAGAAAACAAAAAGCCCTCAAAAGAGGGCTTGATACATCGTTGAGTTACCAACCCCAGCCACTGGGGCCACCCCATCCTCCGGGATAACCACCATAACTGCCAGGATAGCCTCCTCCATATCCACCGGGATAACCACCATAGCCGTAGCCAGGATAGCCTCCTCCATAACCACCGGGATAACCACCATAACCGTAGCCCGGATAGCCTCCATATCCATAACCGGGATAACCACCATAACCGTAACCAGGATAGCCGCCATAAGGGCCATAGTTATCACCCGTCATTTCTTCTGCCCAGTACATGGGTGTCCACACTGGATAGGGATTCCAACCGCCCCAGCCATTATTTCCCCACCATGCCTGACTGGATGCGGAAAAGAGCAACAACAGTCCTGCAATTAACAAACTTAATCGGATTTTCATCACTACCCCCTTTTTATTCTGTTAAAAAAATACAACGTGTATGATCTCCAGCACTTATATATTAGTTATAGGAAAAAAAATGAAAAAAATAAATAACAACGATTGAATTGAAAAGTGATCGGAACTTTCAAATGGATTTAATCCATACCAAATTTTTTAACCAAGACAATTAGTCTGGTATTTAAGATATTCGAAAACTGCAAATTCATTCAGAACTTGACGATACTTCCTTAGTTTTTTTATGCGCTTTCAATCTATTTAAACGAGTCAACTCACCTTTGATACGTAACAACTTACCATCTATCGCTGGGTGACCATGCCACCATTGATAATCTGGAGACTGATGTGCAATACCCAAATATAAAGATTTTACGTTTTCTTCTACCAAAGCCGTGAATAGTTTTGTCATCTTAGTCATCTGTTCGGGTGTGTATGTTTTTTTCGCTGTTTGTAAGATGGCTTCTGCTTCACGGCGTTTCATATTACCGATCTCTAGCATCTTCTGGCCATTGTTTTGCAACTCACGAATAAACCTTGGCCCATGGCAATGCTGGCACATCCAACGCATTGCCTGGCGGGCTTGCCCATTATGTTCACTATGCTCATTATCATCTTCAATTTGATTCATTCGTTCACCCATATTGTGTTGTCCACCTGATGCGTGACAATAGGCACAACCCGGCACTCGATAGTTACCCGGCCTAAAGGGTTTAGACCAATCTGTCTGTTTCCTTTCTATACGATTTATGACGCCATGTTTGGATGTGCTATAGCTGTGTGCGACTGAAGCTTGAGTTCCACCGTGGCATTGAGTACAGGTTTCATCCTGACGCGATAGAATCGCTGCATTTTCATGTTGTGTACCATGACAATCTGTACACCCTGCTACTGGTTTGTTTCGCCCATGTACATCTGTTTTCCAGTCTGTAACGAGTTTTGCACTTATTTTTTCATGGCAAGTAATACATTCTGCTTCTACATAGTCTCCAGTTGGAGATTGTTCGGCATAGGCTGCAATATTAAACATTAAACAACTGGCTATCAGGAGACTGGATATTAGGTGGTGCTCAATAGAGTTCAGCATCAGTTGTGCTCCTTATTGAATTCCGTATACTCGCCTTTAAGCCAATGTTCTCCAGGTGCACTACGCTTGCCTGTTTTACGTTGTTCGGACTCACCCAGCATTCTAAGCGTTTTTGCTTCCGCTTTAATTTTGGATAATGCCTGCTCCATTCCTGCATGTCCTTTTTCTACAAACGAACTAGCACCATGTGCGGCTCCTTTATAGGCACCCAGATTATCGAAATACCACATTTCAAAATAGTCGCGTTCAATCGGTGAGACATTATAAAAAGCCGAAGCCTGCCCTTCCAGAAAGCCAATATGCTCACGTGGAAATAGGCTGTCTAACCAGTCATTTGGATAAGGTGGCCGTTCACCGGCGGCTGGATGTAACAATGAATCACTGCGTAAGGATTTGAGAATAGCTTCAGCTTCATAAAGTTTAGCCCATGCCTGTTTACGCTCTGCATCCATTTCTCGAAGACGATCCGCTGACCAATCGGCCTCATGACAATCGCTGCACAATGCGATCCATTGTTGTCGTTTGATTTCATTACCCGAACTTAAAGGGTTGACCTGTTTGATACCAAATTTCCAGATCGGCTTATCCGCAACCTGATGTTTGCCGTCTGACATATGGCAATAGGCACAGGTTGGTACTTCATAGTTACCCTTGCTTAAGGGTTTTGACCAGTCCCAGTTATCTCCGTCTTTCAGGTATCGTTGACCGTGAGCTGAAGCAAAATAGGTGGCATCATCAGGATGGGGTGGACCACTGTGACAGGTAATACAGGCCTCAGGTCGACGTGCCTCGGCCGCACTAAAGCGATGGCGCGTATGGCAGGAATCACACTTGCTAGCAACCGAATGACATTGTAGACATGCGGTGACTTCTGACTTGGGTTTATCAACAAAATGTTTGGCGTCAATGGCTCGTTCCATCGCCAGGGCATGACTGGGAAAACCAAACCGTCTTTCATCAAGAAACTGATCATGTTGGTTAGTATGACAACCACCACAGATCTCGGGAGTCGGCAGGTGTAAATTTTGATGATCATTGCCATGACAACTGGAGCAATAAACCTTGCCCTGATTATTTGCTGGCTGCGAATGACCACTTTGACGCCAGTCACTAACAATGCCCGGAGTCACCGCTTCATGACATGATACACACTCTTCACCCGTATATTCACCAACAATACTCTTTACTGATGTATAAAACGCTTTAGGATGCCAGTAACCCTGAATGGCTTCCGGTTGCCATTCGTGAGAGTAAAGTCCAGCTCCTGACCCACTTTTACTCCAGGATACATAATACCTCCCTGCCGGGATGAGAATCAGCAGGATCAATAAAGGAATATAGACATAACGGGTTCCCATACAATAATACCTTATCGGTTACCTGTTGTTATGGTGCGTTCTGTCAGCGTCTTATATTTTTTCTGCGTGCTCCACCAGCGAATCACACCCGCCAGCGCCAATAGAAAAAATGGCCCCAATGCGAACCACGAACCAAGATGACTAAATCCATGGTAAGAATTTTCTTCTATCACATACGACCTAAATTCCTGACGGCCACTTTTAACAATATGTTCCTGTTGAATAACATTACTATTTAGTTGCAGGTAACGCTGGATCTGTAACAGTACTTCTGCTGAAATCGGTTCATATTTCATTACACTCATATTGTGCTGCATACGTTTAATCACCTGTGGCCATTCCTGCTCACTGTGTTGTGCCGGATCGGGTAAGGCATGACAGTTGCTACAATGTTGTCCGAAGCTTCGTCCTGATATTTTATCTGGCTGTCCAATGAAAGGTTTAAGGGCATTTGCTAACAAATAAGTCTCGATAATAATTTTTTCTTCATTGCTCGGTGTCTTCAGTTTCCCAAGCAGCCCTCCAAAACGACTCGATATGTCCATTAACATATTCATTCGTTCCATCACATCAGGCCATTCCGCTACGGTATGACGACCAGGACCAGGAAGGTTATGACACTGGGTACAATATTCCTGTGTTAATTGTGCCCCCTGGCTGTCTGGCAGAGGTAGCTGTGATACGGGTAATCCTGGCGGCATGCGTTCAGGATAAAGCGCACAGAGATCAATGCCACCAAAACTGTGACTGGCCCAATTTAATGGACTCCAGAAAATGAACACAATGAATGTTACCCATTTCATCATGGGCACTCTTTCTGATTCACCATTGCGGCTACAGGTCGAAGTGGCTGCACTGCATCTGATTTATGTCTGAGGTTAGATAGACTGTCTCGAACTTGCTGTAGTGGCTTGAAACTATTAGCAATCGATGTAGCTGCCAGTCTCCCGGCTGCAATCGCATCAACAGCTAGTGCAGGGCCATGAGTATTATCACCACCGGCATATACCTGTGGATGAGTGCTTCGTCCCTGTGTATTAATCTTAATTAAACCATCCTTAGTTTCAACACCCAGATTCTTCATCCAGGATGGCGCATCTGCTAACTGGCCTATCGCAAAAATAATGTTGTCACAGTCAATTGTTTTAGTTGAGCCTTCGCTATTTCTTAGATTAACACCACTTACTACAGCTTCGCCGATGATCTCTTCAGCAATATAATCAAATATAAACTCAACACCTTCTTCTCTGGCATACTGTTGTTCCTTGGGAGAAGCCCGCATTGTACTTTCTTTACCACGATAGATGACCGTTACTGACCTGGCTTGCTGACGAATTGCGGAGCGTGCACAGTCCATTGCGCTGTCGCCACCACCAATGACGACTACCGATTTATCGGCCATATTATCATTAGTTGATTTATTAACCGTTGCCAGATAGTCCAGAGCATCACTAACACCTTCAAGTTGTTGTCCAGGCAATTGCATCTGGCGTGATGTCTGTGCACCCATACCAAGAAAAAGTGCATCATTATTTTCTAACAGGCCTCTTAGTTCAGTCTCATCCACATCAACATTTAACTTAAACTCAATGCCTGCCTGCTGTAATAACTGCTGACGATGCTGAAGAATAGTTTTATCTAATTTAAAGTTGGGGACACCTGTGGCCAGTAAGCCCCCTACTACGCCTTCACGATCAATAACCGTCACTTTAAAACCAGAACGGTTAAGTTGTTCCGCACAGGCCAGACCCGCCGGGCCAGCGCCAACAATGGCGACTTTTTTACCGTTAGGTTGAACACAAGGTTGATCGGGTTGCCAACCACGTCTGAATGCTTCATCTGTAATATAACGTTCAATAGCACCAATCGTTACTGCACCTTTACCTTCTTTTTCTTTTGTACACTCACCTTCGCAGAGTCTATGTTGTGGACAGAGACGACCACAGACCTCAGGCATATTACTAGTGGTATGAGAAATACTGGCGGCCTGTTCAATCTGACCATTGGCCACAGCTTCCAGCCATTCCGGTATACGATTAGAAAGTGGGCAGGCATTGCTGCAACCCGGAATACCACAATCAATACAACGAGCGGCCTGTAACTGGATTTCTTCCATTGAAGGTTCAATGACAATTTCCTGCCAGTCTTTCTGACGTTCATTAGGTAAACGTCTCGTTGGTTCAATACGAGCAGCGATATCAGTTTTCTTTTTCTTCAGCAAATGACTGGCGTTCTGTTTTAAATTCGGCCTGAACAGGTTACGTACATCCTGAAACTCCAGGGCATCTGTCGGACAGGAAACAACACAACGACCGCATCCCATACAATCTTCCAGTGCCGTTATACGGCCATGCTGCTTGCCCTGCTCCCAGACCGGGATCCCCATATCACATACCTGTTCACAACGACGGCAATCATTGCATTTTTCCTTTTCCATATCGATGCCGTAATAACCTGCATGGTTAAGCAGGCCAAAGGTTGCACCATAGGGACATAAGTAACGACAATAAAAACGATTGCCAACTAAAGGGGCGGCAAAGAACGTTCCGAAATAAGTCAAAGCGACAATTAAATAGAATCCACCAACAAAACTCACCGTCCAGCTATTAGGTGGATACTGCGTGACGATCATCACGCCGACATAATAGATAAAAAAGAACCATTTGGAATGGCGTAAACGCCAGGCCCATTTTGATCGAACTGTACGATCACGAAAGCTAAAACCTACCGTCTCTCGAATACCAACACAGGGGCAGCCCCAGCCACAAATTACTCGCCGTCCAAAAAGAAAAACCAGACCTAATACAAGAAAGAAGGTGATCGTTCCCGGTACATGTAGCGAGGGAAATACTGGTTGGCTCCAGAGGTAACCTACATAAGGTTCATAAGTTGGTGTTACCCATGGAATGAGCCACCAGAAGCCAGTAATGACTGCAACCAGGACGATAAGTCGCTTACGGGTATAGCTATTGCGTTCAGCACTAATACGCCAGATACCAAAACCGAGAATGATTGCATATTCAGTGTAACGATTTAACCAGATGGGATTGTCAAACCAGAATAACCAGGTTTCATTTAACCAGCCTACAAAGGCCAAAGTAAATGCCGCCATGCTAAGCCATTGCACCCACAAACTGTAACGGGAGGGCATCGAATCCTGTTGCAATGCCGATACAGTTCGAGGTGTATGAGTAATTTGTATGCTACTGACATTAGTCATGGTTACCACCGTACTACTTTATATGATCCAGCCTGCGACTGATTATTGCCATTCCAGTTCCAGAAAAACCTGATGTGCATTTCGGGCAGCAATTTGTTCATAAAACTTCAAATATGAAAAACGTGTTTGATCAATATCACTAATTGATTCAAGACCTTTACCTTGATCGATAAAATCTTTTACTGTCGAGTGTAAAAAGGTCAAATAATCATACGTGTCAGTGGTTGCCTGTTTAAGATCAGTAACATCACCGTGACCGGGTATGATATATGTTGGTTTATAAGCAGACAGGGTTTCAAAGGCCTTGATCCAGTTACTGCTGTTTGACATTGAACCTATCGTTAACATCCGAGAAACATAGACAATGTCACCCGTAAACATCACATTGTATTCAGGCAACCACACAAAACTGTCTCCAGGCGTATGCGCTGGGGCAGGATTCTGGATGTTAAAGTGTACAGTTCCGATTGTTATATCAAGTTGTGAGTCAAAGGTCTGATCGGCATAGACGGCCTGGGTGCCTTCCAGATTCTTAGAACCTATTAAACGATCCAGTGTCTCTATCTGGCTGTTAAATCGTCTACGTTGATCTTTTAAAGCGGCACTGGAGGTGATGATTTTTGCACCTTTTTTCCTGAAGTATCCATTACCTAACCAACGCTGATCCTGTCCACCAGTATTAATTACGGTTATGACGGGTTTATCGGTGATACTTTTTATTGCGCTGGCAATCTGTTCTGCACCTTTATAGGAGCCACCTGAATCAATGAGCACAACACCTGCTTGAGTCACTATAACCCCGAAGGTAGCATTATTACCCAGGTTTGCTGGTGAACGCTGATCCAGTTCTCCAACCAGAGCATAGATATTCGCTGTTATTTTGCTGATCTTCAGTGGGACAAGTGGCTCTTCAGCAAAAGTATATATAGGCCATGCCAGTAGTAACATTGAAATAATTATTTTCATTTTTATTTTCCTTCAAAAAAAACAGAACCTGATCACTATGTTTTACCTAAAAAAACATTCACTACTATTATTCAACCGGATAACCATTCTGATTCCAGTCCGTCATACCACCTTTCACTACATGAACATCGGCAAAACCATGAGTTGTTAATACCTGTGCTGCTTTTTTTGAACGCCGATCAGTTGTACAGATAATGGCAACTGGACGTTCAAGATAATTCGATATTTCATCATTTCGACTTTGAAGTTCTTCCAGAGGAATATTGTTCGCCTCGGCAATGTGACCCTTCTCGCCAACAAAGTCTGTTGCAGTACGTACATCCAGTAGCAACACATCATCACCAGCATCCAGCTTTTGTTTTAAGTCTGGTGTATTGAGCATGGGCTTACTTCTTAACTTGCCTATGAATCGCGGTATGAATGCGACGACAGCTAATAAGGCAAGTGCGAGCAGTCCTTTCTGGATCAAGCCTTCGCCGCCTGCGATCGCTTCACGACCAACATAGCCTATATAGGTATAGGCAATTGCACCGGGTAACATGAACAGGTATGAGGCAAGAACATAATGACTGAGTCGTATTTTTGTTAACCCGAGAGCATAGTTAAGCAGGTTGAATGGAAACAAAGGAACCAGACGGACAAAGGCCACAAAACGCCAGCCCTCTGTCTCTACTCCGTGTTTAAGCTGTTTTAATTTACCAGCACTCTTTTGTTCTACCCAGTCACCTGCAAGATAACGGGCAATCAGGAATGCTAAAGTCGCACCAATGCCTGCACCAGTCAGATTGAATAATGTTCCCCATACAGGACCAAACATTGCGCCCCCGGCCAGGGTGACTACCGAACCAGGTAGAAAAAAAATGGTAGCAATAGTGTAGATCAGCATAAATACAACCGGCCCCATTGCTCCATACTGATCAACCCACTGTTGCAGGGCCTCTGGGTTTAAGTGATCTCGATACATCATGGCCACACCAATACCGGCAACCACAATGACCAGCAGTATTAGTCTTAACCATATTTTATTCATCTTCATCATTCCATTGTCGGCGATTAATGGTGTAATGACTGATCTTTCCACGAAATGGAAGCCATAACATTCCTGGTAACCAGGATACTTCTTTAGTCGTTCGGTATTTATAAATACCAATGGTCATGCCTTCATGTCCAGCACGAGGCTGCTCACGATAGGTTCCAAATATGCGATCCCACCACGGTAAACTAAAACCAAAATTGCTGTTGGTTTCATCATCTTCAATCGAATGATGAACACGATGCATATCAGGCGTTACAACCAGTAAACGTAACCAACGATCAAGGCCAGGAGGAAGTCGTACGTTGCTATGATTAAACATGGCCGTGGCATTAAGCACGACTTCAAATATCACAACCGCAACAACAGGAGGTCCAAGCACCACGATGGTGGCAAACTTGATCAACATAGACAGGATAATTTCAATCGTGTGGAAACGTGCCCCTGTCGTGACATCGTAATCCAGATCCGCATGATGAACCCGATGCAAACGCCATAAAGTCGGTACTGCATGAACCATGACATGTTGCAGGTAGATAATAAAATCCATCGCTATGACGGATACGATGACAGCGAGAATAAACGGGACGTCATAAAAGTTGAGCAGCCCCCATCCCTCTTTCTGGGCAAAGGCCGCGACACCCACAGCCGCCGCAGGAAACAGTAATCGCAAAATAAAACTATTTAAAAATACTAAGCCCAGGTTATTTGTCCAGCGTATTGCTTTACTCACGGTCAAGGCTCGGCGCGGTGCAAGCACCTCCCAGATAGCCATAAGCGCAAAGACTCCAAAAAAGAAGCCCAACCGAATATTGACCTCGTTGTCCATAATGGTTTCTGTTAAGTTCATGCTGCTTCTTTGCCCCTTTAATTTGTCCTTTAGCTGACAACTGCTACAATTAGTTAGTATACACAAGTATTCAATAGTTCTCTTGAATACAAGAGTAGAGGATTGAGTCTCAATGTCAAGCGGCAACTTCAAGCATGAACTTTTTACCCAGTTTGCCCGTGTAGGCAAGGCCTTAAGCAATGCTAACCGTCTGGAATTACTGGAGTTTTTAGCCCAGGGTGAACGCAGTGTCGAAGCCCTTGCCAAAGTCTCTGGATTGACCGTTGCTAATACCTCACAACATCTACAGCAATTACGCCAGGTCGGGATGGTCAGCGCTCGAAAAGAAGGCTTAAAAGTTTATTACGCATTGAATGGAACTGACGTTATCGAGTTGCTTAACTCACTCAGAAATGTAGCAGAAAGCCACATAGCCGATGTTGATCGCCTGGTGCAAACCTATCTAACAACCAAGGATAACCTGGAACCACTGCAGCGTACCGAATTGCTGGATCGCGCACAGAAAGGACTGGTTACTGTGCTGGATGTTCGACCAAAAGAAGAATATGACGCGGGTCATGTCCCCGGTGCCATTAACATTCCTCTGGCAGAATTAGAAAAACACCTGGATCAGTTTGATCCGGAACATGAAATTGTGGCCTATTGTCGAGGACCACATTGTGTACTGGCATTTGACGCCGTGGCCAAATTACGTGAGCAAGGAATGAAAGCGCGACGCTTAGAAGATGGCTATCCGGAATGGATAACATCAGGCTTACCCACCGAGGGTGGGAACCCTTAGCGATACAAATTAGTAATTACGATATGGCTAAACAGGTGATCTGGTATTCGGAACAGTAATTTACCGAGGAGTCGGACAACATTGTTCGTGAGGCACAACCCCATCACGACGTTCGTACCATCCCTGTGACTGATTGACCACACGTACTGCAAGCAACATAACCGGAACTTCGATCAAAACCCCAACCACGGTAGCTAATGCCGCTCCTGATTCAAAACCAAACATTGCGATTGCTGTCGCTACAGCCAGTTCGAAGAAATTGCTCGCTCCAATCAATGCCGAAGGACCCGCTACACAATGAGGTGAACGAACCTGGCGATTGAGTATGTATGCAAGTCCTGAATTAAATAAGACCTGGATCAAAATCGGTACAGCAAGTAAAACAATAATAAGAGGTGCATCAATAATCTGCTTTCCCTGAAAACCAAAGAGTAATATTAAGGTAACGAGCAATGCACTTAGTGAAAATGGGTGCAAACGTTTGATTACTTTTTCCAGCCTTGCAACACCATTCTTTTGATTGAGTAATTTTCGCCGCCACAGGCTTGCGATTATCAGTGGTACAACAATATAGAGTAATACCGATAAGAATAGCGTATCCCAGGGTACTACAATGGCAGAAAGACCTAGTAATAATCCAACGATGGGCGCGAAAGCAAACACCATGATCACATCATTTAATGCGACCTGTGATAATGTAAAGTGAGGTTCACCACGCATTAGATGACTCCAGACGAAGACCATTGCCGTGCACGGTGCAGCAGCCAGTATGATCAGGCCTGCAATATAGGAGTCAATCTGATCCGCTGGAAGATAGTCTCGAAACAGATAATCAATGAAGAGCCATCCAAGTAAAGCCATGGAAAAAGGCTTGATGCCCCAGTTAATAAATAAAGTAACACCAACACCACGCCAGTATTGTTTAACTCCTTTCAATGCTTTTAGATCAATCTTGAGTAGCATGGGAATAATCATTAGCCATACCAGTACGGCTACCGGGAGGTTAATGTGAGCGACTTCGATACGCCCCACTACCTGAAAAAGATCTGGTAACAGGTGGCCTAACCCAATACCTGCAACAATGCACAGCGCAACCCATACACTGAGGTAACGCTCGAATATCCCCATGTCACTACTTGATCTCTTACTGCTCATATCTCTACTTCGCATTCTCTTCTAGTGTTAAACGTTCAATCAAATCCTTTACGCGTTGCTGAATATCATCACGACTTGCTTTAAACACAGCCATAATTTCATCTTCTGTTCCTGTCGCTTTGGCAGGATCACTTAATGGCCAGTGCTCTTTGCGTATCCCTTCTGGTAATACCGGGCAATGTTCATCAGCATGGCCACAAACTGTGACCAGATAATCAGCTGCGCTTAGCATCTCATCCGTCAGTTTGGTGGATTCCTGAGAAGAAATATCCACTCCGGCTTCCTTCATTACTGCAATGGCTCGAGGGTTCTTGCCATGGCTTTCAATTCCGGCAGACTGAATTTCATGGGTGGGGCTGCCATACTTTCTGGCCCAGCCTTCGGCAATTTGTGAACGGCAGGAATTACCGGTGCACAAAAATAAGATATTCATGTGGAGATTCCTTTGACGATAGTTTCAGGCGCAGCAGGCGGCATCGGGTCGGTTCGGCATCTCGGCGAGTGCCGAGAGATCATGGATGAAGGGTTCATGGGTCACCGCTTCGGCAACCATGGTATCAATCACCTGTGATGCCCAATCGGGTAATTCGGGATGGAGACGGTAATATATCCACTGACCCTGGCGTCGATCGACTACGATCCCCGCATCACGCAGTGCAGCAAGATGGCGAGATACCTTGGGCTGGATGATATTCAGAGCATGGATGAGTTCGCAGACACACAGCTCACCTTCCTGCTGTATTAATAGCAGGCTACGGAGACGCGTATCATCAGATAAAAGCTGAAAAAACTGGCTGATTGGTATATTCATGGAAGATAATATACGTTTAAACGTATATACGATCAACCATATATATCCATTATTTACGGAATTAAACCAGGGCGCGTTGATCTTTCACGCTGGCTGTTAGCCTTTGAATTTCAATCAGATATTAACGTATTAAATCAACAAGATACAGGGCATTGTTAATGTGATGTTAATGTGATTAATTAAGTTTCTTTTTATCGAGAATACCGGGCAATGGCAGTGCGGAAATGCCTTCTTTTCTGAGCTCAGTGACTTCTTCAGGACTCGCCGTACCGCGAATGTTGTGAGCCTCTGTTTCACCGTAATGAATCCGTTTGGCTTCTTCGCTGAAATTATCGCCGACATCATCATAATTTTTTTCTACAAAATCACTGATTTTTTGCAGTACATCCAGATTATTATGAGCCTCAGTTATCGATTGTCCGCTCACCGCAGGAAGAGCAGCTTTGCCTGGTTCTACTGTAACTTCACGAGATTTTGAGTGAATGATGTTGGTCGCACTGGGAATTTTATGTACCTGTGCTGAGTCGCAGACGGGGCAGTTTAGAAGACCATCTTCGACCTGACGCGTGAATTCATCCTTATTCTTGAACCAGCCTTCAAAACGATGGTTTGCATCGCATTCAAAATCAAAAATAATCATATCAGCACTACTTCTTTAAATTCGTTATTCTTAGATTCATACAGAGAACCCCATTTTACAAAATTGGGGCCTCAAAGGCCATCTTGCGTTCTAATACTTTGATGATATGTATCACGACCAGCCAAGTCTTCCTGCCAGGCCGGAGCTGCGTGCCACGGTTCTTGAACAGGCGCTAATAAAAAGATCCATTTCAGCCGCAACAACAAGGCTTTCCTTAGCGCGTGTGATACCGGTGTACACCAGTTCTTTTGTCAGAATGGGAGTGTCCTCGTCGGGCAATATAAGCAGGACATTCTCAAATTCAGAACCCTGGCTTTTGTGTACCGTTATGGCGAATGCTGTGACATGATCGGGCAATTGTCGAACCGGTAAGCGTCGTATGCCACCCTCTTCAGCAGCAAAACAGGCAAACATCCCTTCCCCCTCGACTTGCCATATCAGTCCAGTATCGCCGTTATACAGACCTGTCTCATAATCATTCTCAACAATCATGATGGGTTTACCGTGATAATACTCAGCCAGAGAAATCAATCCCTGCTCCATCATGCGAGCTTCTATAGTTTGGTTAATCGTTTTAACACCGAGAGGACCATCCTGAATGGCGGCCAGAATACGGTGTTGTTCAAAGGATGCTAAGGCCTGCTCAATAGTGTCCTGCTGTAAGTAATCTTTATATTGAGCGATGGCCCAGTCCAGATATGATGGCTCAGGTTTATGGCTATGAACATTAACCCATTCAATATCTGTATAGCCTGAGTCCTTGGCATAGTCATAAGCGACTTGCCCATTACTTTGGTTCACTGCTGAGGCTAACTTTCCAATGCCACTGTTTTTATTAAAACGATAACTTTCTCGCAGAATGGCAATTGAATCACTGACTACCGGTGGTGAAGCCTGGGTTGAAAGTACATTTATTGGTGCTGCACCAATTTCTTCAAGCAATTGAACATGTTTATCTGAATAAATGAGTTCCCGATTGTGCCCGGTAATATCACCCAGTACCTTACCTGCTTCAACCGAGGCAAGCTGATCACGATCACCTAAGAGAATTATTCGAGCATGTTCCGGTACAGCCGCAATAAGTTTGGCCATTAAAGGTAAATCGACCATTGAAGCTTCGTCGACTAATAGACAGTCGATTAATAATTTATTTTCATGATCATGTTGAAAACGGCCCTGTCTGTAACGTAATAAGCGGTGAATCGTCATCGCCTGATCGGGAATCTGATTTATAATGTCTGGATCAAGTTCCAGTTTATTTTTGGCTCGTGAAATCGATTCAGATAACCTGGCGGCGGCTTTACCCGTTGGAGCAACCAGGGCAACCCTTAATTCAGGTTCAAGTCCCAACAATAAGGCTAACACTTTACTTACGGTTGTTGTTTTTCCTGTTCCTGGACCTCCCGATATCACACTGAATGATCGAATAAGTGCTGTCGCCGCCGCTAGCTTTTGCCAGTCTGGCTTTGTGCTATCAACCACAGGAAAAAGTTTGTTTAATGACTCTTTTAAATATGCTTTATCAAGCTCAGGTTCTGAGTCACAACGACTGATGATTTCTTTTGCCAGACTATGTTCATAATGCCAGTATTTACCCAGATATATTTTTCCACCATCCAGTATTAATGGAGCAGTCTCCCCTGGTTGGCCTACCCAGTTACATTGCTGTAGTTGCACAATCCATTTATTTAATGGCAGCCCTTTTGGAATAAAAACATCTGAAGCGCCTGTTCTGAATAATGGCCTGTTTTCATATTGAGCAAGTTCAACACATACATCACCAGCCACATTTCGCTCACTTACCAGAGCGGCTGTGTATGCCAGGATACTGGATTCATTCTGTTGATTTGATTGAGAAACAAAACGGGAAAAATAATAGCTTATCGCCGGGATGACTCCATTTTCCATTAATGTATATAACAGGGAACTCATACAGATTCCCTGTCATGTTTATTTACGGAAAAAACCGTATTATCTAATGCTTCAATAATCGACAATGGTGGCTTGCTTGCATATACGCCATATTTAGCGCCCTGATCGACGCGCATGCCACGTAATAATAAATAATAAACCCCACCCATGTGGAGCTCATAGTCATAATCAGGAATTCGTTGCGACAAGTAACGATGCAGTGCCAGCGTATAGATAAGATATTGCAAATCATAACGGTGTTCAAACACCGCGTGTGTTAACTGTTCTGGACTGTAATCAGACAGGGTACCGCCTAAGTAATTACTTTTATAATCGGCAATGTAGTATTTACCATCAAACTCGAACACCAGATCAATAATGCCTGTCAGCACACCCTGGATGGTCTCATGCACGACGGGACTCAATGAAGTTTCGAAATAGTCATCCAGCAATCGATTTAATTCATTAAAATTGACATCATTAATCGACAAATCGAACTCCATCTCATTCAACCGATGTTTATTATCAATAGATTTTAAACTTAATCCATTGGAATCCAGCGAGGTATCGACAACCTCTATCATCCATTCAGATAATGGTTCAGCCAGTGTTTCTACATCTAAATTAAACCTTGGCATCAAGGTTCCACTGAGATTCATCGTTTGTGTCGCAATATCTCCGGTAAAATCGAGGTGTTCCAGTAACAGATGAATAAAGGTACCCACATCACTGCCTGCAGGGAATTGAAAAGCAGGATGGTTTTCTACTGTCTCTTTATCTCTAGCAATTCCTGAGGTGTGTATATTTCTGGTTAGAGCACTAAAACTACTGATACGCCAGTTCCTTGCAATATCTATTTTAACTTCTTTTACTTTTAAGCTCTGTGTTTCTTCGGTAACCAGGAGTAAATTTTCATCTCCGGGTTCAGGCAAAGTTTTTTTAACAATGGTTCCGGCGGACTGCGCAGTGAGCTTAACTAAATCACTATCCAGATCATATTTGTTATCGAAAGCCAGTGGCAATTCTGTAGTTAGTAAAGACACCGATTGGTTAGGGTGTAAAAGATAGGCCAGCGCCGTATGTGATGACTTCCCTTCTCTGGCTCCAGCATTTCCCCAGGCCAGGTATAACGCAGACTTTGCTCGAGTCAGGGCGACATAAGCCAGTCGAATATCTTCCGCCAGCCGCTCTTTTTCTGCTATACACAAATGCCTGTCAATATCCTCTGAGCCTGCATCCACAACACTGTCAGTATCATTATGGAATGAGAGCAAACCTTTTTTATCCCGTGGTTTGCAACTCCAGAGGTAAGGAACAAATACAACTGGATATTCCAGACCTTTACTGGAATGAACAGTAACTATCTGTACCAGCTCATCATCACTCTCAAGACGTAAAAGACTTTCATCATTCTGTCCTCCTTCTGTTTGTTTTTGATACCAGGAGTACAGAGATTCAATACCGGGATGTGATTTTGACGCCTGCTGCAATAACTCACCGAGATGCAGGATATTAGTAAACTGGCGTTGCATACCAGAGGCAGGCTCACACGTATGTACATTATTATTTAAAGTCTCATATTTTCCTATTAGCTGTAGTAAGGACTGGAACATCGCCATAAAGCCTTTACGCTGCCAACGATCATGCAATACCGCTAGCTGTTCCAGCCAGTCAAGCCAGTTCAGTTCATTGTTTATAACGTTATCAATATCCGTCAGTGAGAGATTTAATATTCCTGATGTTATCGCCTGACGAGCCAGATTTTTATTCTGCGGCTCAAGTACCGCTCTTAATAGCAACTGTAAGTCATGCGCCTCATCTGTCGTAAACACATTATTTTTATCAATGGATACAGCATTGATATTATGTTTTTGTAATATCCGTCTAAGGTCACGAGCCTGATATGCGTTACGTACAAGAATAGCGATATCACCCGCTTTAACAGGTTTATCACCTAGCATGGCCGTTCCCGCCTGTCCTTCCGCTATAAGACTGGCTACTTCAGCAGCAACCGCTACATGGATACAATGTTCAACGGCCTCTTTTGCCATGACAGCTGGTTTACCGGTTTTTGATTCGGTTAAAGGGATTGACCATAAGGTCAATGCAGCCTGACTGGTACTGGATCGAACCAGGTCAACATCTGGCTTTATTTCATTTGGTGCCGGATATAATTTTAGATAAGGAATAGAATTATAGACAAATGCCTGTTCCTGCCGATATTCAAACAATGTATTAATCGCTTTAATGACCGATGAACTTGAACGCCAGTTTGTATTAAGCGTATAAATACTTTCACCACTGATAGCCTGCTTGGCTTTCATATAGGTAAATATGTCTCCACCACGAAAACTATAAATGGCCTGTTTTGGATCGCCAATGAGTATTAAACTGGAATCAGGGTTATTCCTGTATATTTGTTCAAATATCGAATATTGAACAGGATCAGTATCCTGGAACTCATCAATCAATGCGATAGGGTATCTATGCTGGATTAACTTCCCTAGAGAAGTTGACTGCTGTATCGCTTCATTCAGTGTGGTTAACAGATCATTAAATGAAAGTGCCTGAGACTGTTGTTTCAGTTTCCAGACTTTTTCTTTTGTACAGGTTTCTGCATTTGATATCGCCCAGACACGAATATCTAACTTTAATTTTGAAATTAATAACCAGACTTGATCACACTCATCAAAAAAAGGATGCGCAAGATTTTCATCAGGCTTTTTTACTCGGTTAGCTTCAATATAAGACCGTGTCAGTAACTCAAACTCAGGTTCTGGCAACTGAATAGTGGATAATCCAGTATTAGATAAAAAATACTCCGCCAGCGATTCAAACAGGAGCGTCAGTTTATCTTTCTTATAATAATTAGTCTTTGTTCGGCTTAATCCCGGTGAACCAATAAGAACCTCATGAATCTCAGTGCCTATTTCGGTCCATTTTTTAGACAGTTCCAAAACATCAGCTTTTATAAATTCTATTTTCTTTCTTAGATCATCCCATGTGACAGGCTGCGGCAATATTGTCTTTTCTTCCGGGCTTAACAGTGGTTTTAAAAGTTTTTTAAAATCATCAATATTGTTAACTGTAGACAGGAACAACTGAAGTTCGGTCATATTCAGTGGATATACTGTATTTCTCCACCAGTCCTGAATCGCCTGCTCCCACCATTCATCGTCATTTGTAACAATTGATTGCTGGAATTGCTGTCGACTCTCGAAAGCAAATTCACTGAGTGTTTTCTGACAAAATCCATGAATGGTATAAATTGCTGCCTCATCCATTGATCGTACTGCCAGTCGTAGTCTATCTATAATCAGATCAAGTTTATTTTCCTGTTGGTAGTGCTGTTTGATTAATAATAGAAAATCGTCATTGGTTGGACTGTCATTTTTAATAACATCAAGCGCTTCATACAGTCTTTTACGAACCCGACCACGTAATTCATCAGTTGCTGCTTTAGTAAAAGTAACAACCAGAAGATTCCTGGTCTCTTGCCCCTGACATATGTACTTGAGGTAAAGATTACTTATCGTGTATGTTTTTCCAGTGCCCGCACTGGCTTCAATCAAATGTATACCTGATTCTGGAAAATCAAGAATTGTCCTGGGTTCAAGTGAAATAGTCTTCATTCCCTGATACCCTTTTGTAAAGCCATTGAATAAATGCGATTAGCAAGAACTGTAAATTCTTCAGCATCAAGAGGATCACCACCTGCCCCGCGAGTAATAAGCTGGATATAGGCATCATCACAATCACCAGCGATGTTACTAAAGCTGTTGCCAAGCCAGGCTTTCCAGGCATTCTGCATGCCTTTATCTGTAGACTCACAGTTAGCAAATTCATAACTTGATTTGGGTAATATCAGCAGTGGTTTTTTCCGGCCTTCCATGAATAACGACACATAGTCAGTCAATAGCTGATAAGCAACATCGGATTCTAACTCGTCCTTAAAAGAAAACACGGCATGCTCTTTATCTTTAAAATAGAGTCGACTAATTTTGGTTATATGATTATCTGATAAACAAAGTAATAGATGTTCAATCCAGAGCATTAATATGTCTGGACCACGTAACTGACTGGCTTTATAACGGATCAGGCCATATTCGGGATAATAACCAGATATGGTACCATTTAAGGAAATAGTGTTTATTTCAGTAAAATTAATGGACACAGCTAATGTTTCCGGTTTTATAGCTGAGTATTGTGATAATCGTTCACATTGTGCATCCAGTTCATTTTCTAGTGCAGAATAATATTGTGTTGCTAAATTTCCATGAGGTAAGGCACCTTCAGCAATAAATTGGTCGATAGAAATATCCGTACCCTTTATTTCACTTTCTAAGATTTTTGTGGATAGCTTGTATTTATCCAGTCCTTCAAGGTGAAAAACTTCAACATCTTCTTCCTCTTTATCCTCAGCCAGATATATATTCAAACCAGTATTAATAAAATATTTAATGGGATGACGGATAAACCCTAATAGCTGTTTGATCGAAAGATCAGTATCAAACGGTGCTGTATTATCAAATTCTATATCAGGCCAATTAATACTTTCAGGACTTGATGTTTCGAGCAAACTAAGCTGCTGCGCAATCGTAAACCAGTATTTATCAAAACTGGCATAATCACCCTGATAGTTTTTAGGACTAAAAGGTTGCAATGAATGGGAGACAGAAATATGGTCACTTATTTTGCCAGCCTTATCTATCTTGCTGTTTTTATAATGATAATGCTCATCCACATAATCAAGTAGTTCCTGCACGAGTACAGAGGGTGTACGTGGTTCATTAGTACGGATATCCCGGCCAATATAACTAATATATAGGTATTGCTGAGCGCAAAGCAGAGTTTGTAAAAACAGGTAACGATCTTCGTCACCTTTACGCGGGTCACCCAATCTAATCTGGCTCGACATCAAATCAAATTCTGTAGCCTGTTCACGTGCCGGGAAGGCCTGATCATGCATCCCTGATAAACAAATAACCTTGAAAGGCACACTACGCATAGGGCGCATACCACAAAATGTTATGCCTCCGGTAAAATATCGACCACGGCGTGTCTGTGATTCGAGCTCCTGAGCCAACCAGCTCAACACTAGCTCGATAGAAACCAGTTCATCAACATCAATCGTTTGTTCAACCCAGTTTGCGATACAATCACGAATTTTCTGTAATCGCCCTTCTTCATCATTACTGTCATTGAAAAAATCATCCAGCAACCGATTTAAAAAGCCTTGCCAGCCGACAGGAGTACGATCTCGATTAAGACTATTACGATACTCATCGAGTTTTGAAAATAGATGCCAGAAATGTCCGAGAATTTCAGCATTAATGCCTTCAACCGTACCAATAGGTGCAATGCCTTCAAAAAGATCAATATCACCCAGCGCATAACCACCAAATAAACGTTGTTCTGCCTGTTTCCAGGTATTTGCATTCTGCTCAGGCAGATCAAGCTCTGCTTTATGACTGGCATCGACACCCCAGCGTACATTGCTTTCTTTTAACCACACTCTGATCTGTTCAATTGCGACTTCAGTTAATTTGTAATTTTGTGCCAGTTCAGGCACATCCAGATAAGAAACTATCTCTGAATAACTAAAGCGACTACTCGACAATCGTAGTAACTGTAAAAATATATTAATTAATGGGTGCTCATCCTGCAGAGAAATGTCAGATAGATTCCATGGAATATAAGGACGTCGCTCTTCTTCATCACGATGAAACACCGCTTCTATATAAGGTGCATACAAATTGATTTCCGGAATCATAACCAGAATATCTTCTGGTCGGAGCTCTCGTTCCTGTTCTAGTAAATTCAGTAACTGATCATGTAATACCTGCATTTCTCGCAAGGGACTATGGCAAATATGAATTTGTAGTGAACGATCGTCATCGTCACATTCCAGTACTTTGCTATCAGACTTAAGATGATAAATATCAGATTGTAATTGTCCTAACAGACTGAGATTCTCTGGCGGAACAAAGGCATCGATTTCATTAACCGGGTAATCATGAAGCAGAAGCAAATCCTGTAAAGCCTGTCCCTGTTTCCCCCATGAAGCAAGTAAGTCATTCCCTGTTTCCCAATATTCATAATTTTCAGGCTGCTCTAATCGTTTTCGAGCTAACACCTTCTGTGATTTCAAATCGGCCCAGAATTCTGGCGTAGGACTATGCAGGTATAAATTTAATTCCAGATGATTTGAGAGAACATGAATAACATCCATCATTAAAGGCGGTAAACTGGGAACTGCAAAAAAGCTGATCCGCTGAGGATATATCTTACTAGTATCAAGCAACGTTCTATTATTATCAGATGACAATTGCTTTAATAATTTATCGATACTGGCAACACGATAATGATCAACCTCATTTACAAAAGCCTGCCAGAGAAGACTTTGCCAGCCATCATCCTCAACCTGTTGCTGACTCCACTGCCTGATCATATCAGGGCGATATAACTGATACCGATCAAAAGTATCAGCAATAGTTTTTGACAACTGCCAGCGTTTTATTCCATTTTCATCATCTGCAAGATAATTCTTTAAACTCTTAAATTCAGGTTGTTTAATTAATTCGGGTAGTAGTCGAAAGGCTTTCCATGTCATACCCGTTATATTAAGAGGATCTTTATCTGGAATCTCAGGAAGCAGGCCTCGCGCCAGTTTCCAGATAAATGACGATGGTAGTGGATACTCCATATTGGCTGCCACACTATTCTGTTGACACAACTCAATATTAACCCAGCGCGCCATGGCAGGACTGGGAGCAATAATTATTTCTTTTTCAAAGGGGGAAGATAGTGGGTGAGCCTGAAGTGAATCAGCCAGATAACGTAACAATACGTTGATTGAATTTGAATGGCAGATATTCAGCATGTCTGGATTTATAGTTATTGTTTTCGATTCTGATTTTTAAGATTAAGCCCTGGATATAAACTCACCACTGTCGGTATTAATTTTAATCACTTCACCGGGCGTTAGATACTCTGGTACCTGCACAACTAACCCGGTACTCATAGTAGCTGGTTTAGTTCGAGCTGATGATGAAGCGGCTTTCATTCCTGGAGCACATTCTATAATCTCTAACGAAACCGTTGCTGGTAATTCAATACCCAATACAGCACCTTCTGAAATGATGGCATAGACGCCTTCAATACCTTCGCTGAGGTAAGGAAGTTCGTCTTCAATAGAATCATCCGAAATTGTGTATTGTTCATAGGTATCATTATCCATGAACGTAGAACCATCCGCGTCACGGTATAATAACTGCACCTGCTTTTTAGAAATTTCCAGGCCTTCTACTGTTTCATCACCTTTGAAACTTCGTTCAAATTTCTGTCGTGTTACTACATTGTGGCCTTTTACTTTATATAATGTGCTGCCACTACGTGATGAAGGGGATTGCACCTGAACCTGTTTAACAACAATGTTCTGATTATCTACTCGAAAAACGGACCCTTTTTTTATTTCATTTGCTTTCATAAATATCTATTCAATCATGTTAAATTAAAAATACAAAGTCTTCTGTTAGATGTTTCTTCAACTCAGAGATAATATTCTGAATTTCATTTTCGGCATAAGCTCGGGCTTCTACTTTACCCCAGATCGGTGCTGGCCAGGCCACATCATTTTTAAACCGGGCCACATGATGTACATGCAGCTGCGGAACAATATTGCCAATGGCCGCAATGTTCATTTTGTCGGGATTAAATAATGTTTCCATCAACGTCGCCAGGCGGGATGACTCATTAATCAGAGTATGCTGATCATCAGTCGATAACTGATGAATTTCAGAAATGTTATCTCGATCGGGAACCAGAATAAACCAGGGATAATTAGCATCTGGCATCAATAATAATCGGCATAAAGAAAATTGTCCGATGAGTAGACAATCTTTTTTTAACTGCGGATGGAGTTCTGCCATATCCTCATTCTACTTTTTATGTCTGCCTGGAATCCGAACCTATGCCATTATGCCAGAAATCCCTGTTGAAAGCGGTTTTCCAGAACAGGTACTATTGCGCACATAGCAGACTAAACAGGAGTCCGGCATGAAAATTGGCACCCCCCTATCCCATAGTGCCACCCGCGTTATGTTACTTGGCAGCGGTGAGCTTGGTAAAGAAGTGATTATATCGCTGCAACGGCTTGGGGTCGAAGTGATTGCGGTTGACCGTTATGCCGATGCACCGGGACATCAGGTCGCTCACCGTGCCCATGTTATTGATATGACGGATGCCAGCGCCCTGCGAGCTCTGGTTGAGAAAGAACAGCCTCATATTATCGTGCCTGAAATTGAAGCCATAGCCACTGATATGCTGGTCGAAATTGAGGCTGACGGACTGGCTGAGGTCATCCCCACCGCACGCGCCACCCAACTCACCATGAATCGAGAAGGCATTCGTCGACTGGCGGCTGAAGAACTGGGTTTACCCACATCCCGCTATGCATTCGTTGATTCCCTTGTGGAACTGACACAGGCAATTGAAAATGATATCGGCTTTCCCTGTATTCTCAAACCGGTGATGTCATCTTCAGGTAAAGGCCAGTCGACTATCAATGGTCCAGACGATATCCAAAAAGCCTGGGACTATGCTATGAGTGGTGGCCGCGTACAGGCCAGTCGCATGATCATCGAAGAGAAAATTGCCTTTGATTATGAGATCACGTTACTAACAGTACGGGCCAATGCTCCCAATGGTGAAATTGAGACCTGTTTCTGCCAGCCAATTGGCCATATCCAGCAAAACGGGGATTATGTCGAAAGCTGGCAACCCCAGGCCATGACTGAATCGGCCCTGCAACAGGCCCGGGATGTCGCTAGAAAGATCACGGACAATCTGGGTGGCCGAGGATTGTTTGGAGTTGAATTATTTATCAAAGAGGATCAGGTCTACTTCAGTGAAGTCAGTCCCCGTCCCCATGATACCGGCATGGTCACAATGATTACCCAGGATCTAAATGAATTTGAACTACATGCACGAACCATCCTTGGCCTGCCGGTTTCTACCCATTTAAATAGAATCGGAGCATCAGCCGTGATTTATGGTGGCATGGATGAAAAAGCCATTGGTTTTGAGGGACTGGACGCGGCTTTAGCCATTCCACAAACTGACCTGCGTTTATTCGGAAAACCTGAAGCCTTCACTCGACGTCGAATGGGTGTCGCTCTTGCCTATGCCGAAGATACGGATACTGCACGCGAGCAGGCAAAACTGGCCGCCTCTAAAGTGAAAACATTTTCTACAAATGGGTAACCATTTTGGCTTCAGGAACACGCGCATAAATGGCATCCGCAATCTGGTTGCGTATACCGGGCTTTGATTCAAAAGAGATCAAGAGAAGATTCAGGTTGAGGTTCAGATCGGCAAAAACAATATGTTGCTTATGATAGTGAAGTGCTATCTCAATCTCTTTAATGATATTCTGAATGAACTGCTGGGGTTTGTCTTTGAGCCTGGGAATTAACACCATAAGATCACTCAGCATTCTTCCCTCTTCATCGTGACTTGGTATCCTTTTCCATAAAGGATCGGCGGGTGCCACAGAGACACTGCACTTCATGACTTTATCTGAGGGATTATCAATTGGATTATCAGAGCTCATGCTATTATTATGGACGTATTATTAAGAACGATCCAATTTCACTTAAATGGCCATCTTTTAAATGTTATCTAATTGTGGCATGTTTAAAACAATTATAAATAGCCTGTTTCCAGCCCTGAAATAAGGGATTTAAATCAGGATTCTGATTCTGAAAACATACAATAATTAAGGCAATAGAATGGCTCAACTACCTGATACAAAACATCAAATTTCACAGGCCCATGCCATGTTAATTCACCATGTTGTACAGGCCTGTCAGAATGCTGATGCAAAAAAACAGTTATTACCCATGTTAGAAGCCTTAAAACAGAATGGTTGGGAAACACTGATCACGGTTATTCATCATATTTTAAATGGTCGGCGTGATGAATCCCTGATAAACGGCCTGGATGAAGAAGACACAGTTATTACTCAAGCCATTTTAATGGGCTTACAGGATCCCTCTACCATGCCTGATCCTGATCAAAAGGCAGATCCGTCTAATGCAGCACCAGGTATCGCGTTAATGATCCATAATGCTAACCGGGGAAGTACCGAAGCTTTACAGGCCGTTTCGTTGATGGCGGAACAAATGACCAATACACATGGTGATATGCGAATCCTTGGCGGCAATATGAAACGGCTAATGGATGGTGAGCGTGATGCTGACATACTGTGTCAGGGTATGAGTGAAAGTGGACAGGAGTTAACTGTAAAAATCCTGGAAGAACTTAGCACGCTGGATAATCAGTAAGGGATAACCAGTAAATTAAACAACTAGCGTTTCAATTTCCTTCTTCAACTCTGTATAGGATTTATACCCCCGGGTCAGAACATGATCCCCGCTATCGTTTTGTAAGATAAGCGTAGGAAAACCTCGCACACCAAATTCCCGTGACCGTTGAAAATGTAAATGCGTTTGCTCTTTCAGCTCGGTAGAATTAAATATGCGTTCAAACTCTAAATCCTTAAGCCCGGTTTGTTCTACCAGTCGCAGTAGATTATCCGTTAAGGTTACATCAATATTTTCGGTATAAAATGCAGATTGAATATTCTTTAAATAGTCCATGGTTAATTCCGGCTTACGCATGGCCATGGTAATGACTGCACGACTGGCTGGTTCAGTGTTGTATATAAAACCTTCGGGCATGGCATTATCAAAGTTAAAAGATTGACCGGTTAACCTGGCCACTTCCTGCCAGTGATGCAGAATATCGTCACGTAAAGACGGAGACATCGCTTGTGTTTCATCTGGTCGCAAACCACCCATAGTTAATGCCAACTTTAGTTTATCCGCAAAATCCTGTTTAATAGCTGTAATAACGGGAGAAAAACCCCAGCACCAGGAACACATCGGATCGGCAAAATACCAGAGTACTGCCTGAGAACTGTTGGGAGAACTATTAAGAGACATAATGGTGAGACGTTAATTTAAGGTTTGAAGTATCATATTATAGATGGTTAAGGTATAAATGATAGGCTCCCATTATCCAGATGGGGTCAATTAATATTCTTAAATACTGGTACTGTGTTTGATAAGCAGACTAAAATTAACCCCTGTTATTTTCCGTTTAATTATGTTTTTGTAATAGTTTTTAATAAAATGATCCCATCTCAAGAATTTAATTCCATAATTGTTGGCATCTCCGGTGGCGTAGATTCATCAGTCGCGGCCTTCCTGTTACAGCAACAGGGATATGCCACTCGTGGTGTATTCATGAAAAACTGGGAAGGTGATGATCAGGATGATCACTGTGCGGCTGAAGAAGACTTAAAGGATGCACAGCAGGTTTGCGAGCGATTAGGAATCAAGCTACAGGGCGTTAATTTTTCTGATCAATACTGGGATCGAGTCTTTGCCTATTTCCTCGAAGAATATAAAGCTGGCCGTACTCCCAACCCGGATGTTTTATGTAACAAGGAAATCAAGTTTAAAGCGTTTCTAGACTATGCCCTTTCGCTAGGTGCAGAAAAAATTGCAACAGGACATTATGCGCGCATAGATCAAATCGATGGACGTTATCGCCTGCTCAGAGGTAAAGATACTAATAAAGATCAAAGTTATTTCCTTTATACACTTGGCCAGGAACAACTTTCACGCAGCCTGTTTCCTGTAGGCGAACTGGAGAAATCAGAAGTCCGCCGTATTGCTGAAGAACAACAGTTTGTTACCTTCAATAAAAAAGACAGTACCGGTATCTGTTTTATTGGTGAACGTGATTTCAAAAACTTTTTAAAACGTTATCTTCCTGCTCAGCCTGGTGAAATTGTCACGCCGGATGGTGATGTTGTTGGTCAGCATGATGGCCTGATGTATTACACCCTGGGACAACGTCAGGGACTCGGTATTGGTGGTATCAAAGGCTTTGAAGGTGCGGTTTGGTATGTCGCCGACAAGGATCTGGACAATAACAAACTGATAGTTGTTACCCGTAAAGATCACCCGTTACTTTATTCAAAGTCTCTCATTGCCACCGATATGCATTGGGTCTCAGGCCAGGCACCGCCTGTTCCCTGTCAATGTTCGGCTAAAACCCGCTATCGGCAACAGGATGCAGCCTGTACCATCAAGCAACTCGAAAACAATCTGTGTGAAATCGTTTTTGATGAACCACAATGGGCCATTACACCCGGACAGTCTGTCGTCATATATAAAGGCGAAGAATGTCTCGGTGGTGGTATCATTCAAAGTTATACTAAAAATTCATAAACACAGGACTCGCTAAATCAATGGGTAGTTGGAACGACAAAACACTGGCACTGGCAGGTATTTTTCAGGCAACCAGTCTGGTAAAAGATCTGGCCACCACTGGCCTGATGGAACAACATGATTTTGATACCTGTATTGCCAGTATTTTTGAGACCGATCCCGCATCAACTGAACTCGTCTATGGTGATAGTCTTAAACTCCAGACCGGTTTACAGGTATTAATTGAACAGTTAGACAATAATGAGAAAAAACGTAATATCGATATCGCTCGTTATGTCATTAGTCTGTTACACCTTCAGGGAAAACTGGCCAAAAACAAACAGATGATGGGGCAGTTAGCGAATGGCATTGATCGAGCCAAAGCCCAGAGCGAACATTTCAGTATGACCCATGAAAACGTGATAGCGAACCTGGCGGGTATTTACAGTGATACTATCAGCACGCTCCAACCTAAAATCATGGTATCGGGTGAAGAACGCTTCCTCTCAAATACCACACTGGCAGACAAAATTAGAGCTTTGCTTCTGGCCGGGATGCGTTCTGCTGTACTCTGGAATCAACTTGGAGGGAGTCGCTGGCAGATCTTGCTACAAAGGAAGCGTTTAATACGAGAGGCAAAAAAGTTACTAAGCCATCAGCATACGCTGCATTAAAGATACCCCACCAAATACTGGTGGGGCTAGATCACAATATCACCCATCGACATTGCATTCTGAGGGGAGGAAATAAGCAGGAACAGTAGTAAAGTCTATCCATAATCCTTTGTCCTTTTTAAAAAAGCTCCAGCTTGAGGACTCCTTACCACCATTCCTGTAATTAAGTTATCGTGTTGTGGCGGCGACCACATCACCCAAATGGATGAAATTTACCTGTAAAAATTGTCTTTTTTCAGAATCGAGCTGATTTTTCCTCTAGCCCGGCAAGCCTTCCCAAATCCCACTGATCGGATTTTTAGCGTATAATCCCGCGCTGTTTCAGATTTATACTTCGAGATTGACCGAGAATTTAAGATTTTTCTACAAAGGAGCACCCCTATGAGTAATGGGAGCAACAGTTTTAATGCCCGTGCAAAATTGTCAGTTAATGGCAAAGACTATGAAATATACCGCCTGGACGCTGTCAAAGGCGCAGAACGCCTGCCCTATTCCCTGAAAATCCTGTTGGAAAATCTATTGCGCTATGAAGATGGCGTTAATATTACCGCTGATGACATTACCGCTATGGCCAACTGGGATGCCAAAGCCAGCCCCAGCAAGGAAATTTCCTACACGCCTGCACGCGTCCTGATGCAGGACTTCACCGGTGTACCGGCTGTGGTCGATCTGGCCGCCATGCGTGATGCGATGAAACATCTCGGTGGCGACCCGGAAAAAATCAACCCGCTTTCTCCAGCTGAACTGGTGATCGATCATTCCGTGCAAATTGAT
>JAPHRJ010000071.1 GCA_026196045.1 Gammaproteobacteria bacterium | reverse complement strand
GGCTTTATTAAAGACATTCGTTATTTATTTCGCCGCATGCCACACCCGGAACAACGTCTTAGCCTGCTGTTTTCGGCCACACTTTCTCATCGTGTCGAAGAACTTGCTTATGAACACATGAATAACCCACAGAAAGTTAAAATTGAATCTGAAACTATTACCGCTGATAAAATTTCTGAAGCTGTGTTCTATCCTGCCAAAGAGGAAAAAATTCCTTTATTAATTGGCTTATTGAATTCCTGGGAAAACAAACGTGCACTGGTCTTCATTAATACGAAAAGAGTAGGGGAGAGGGTCGCCGCATATTTAAAAGGTAATGGTTACGAGTGCGCCCTGTTAAGTGGTGATGTCCCACAGAAACAACGCCAGAGCCTGCTTGCCCGATTTACTGATGGTGAACTTTCAGTGATGGTGGCGACAGATGTTGCCGCACGTGGCCTGCATATTCCTGCGGTCAGTCACGTTATTAATTTTGATCTGCCACAGGATGTTGAAGATTACGTCCACCGTATTGGTCGTACTGCCAGAGCCGGTGCCAGTGGTGAGGCCTTGAGTTTTGCCTGTGATGAGTACGTATTTTCATTACCTGACATCGAAACCTATATTAAACACAAAATTCCTGTTGCCCAGATTACCCCTGATATACTGGCAGATCTCAAACCTCCAGCCAAGATAGAGCACCGCCGACCTCATAAAAAACATGCGGGTAACAAAAACAAAGGCGGCGGGCAAAGGCGCCATCACCGGAACTAAAAATAACCCATCCGGTAGCGCGTCGCTTAGCGCCGGTTTTGCTGGCGCCACATCTGGAAGTTAGGATATTTAAGATAACCTTTGCTAGTAACATACGTTAATACATTCTGTAGACGATAAAACCAGACTACCGAGTCAATACGGATAATTTCCTTACCCTGCTCATCAAAAAAAACCAGGGTCGGGGCATAATCCAGCTCTAATTCTGAGGCCCATTGTTTGGCCGTGCGTTTTTTACCCACAGGAGTGAGTACTCGTGTATCGGACTCCATATCTATCTGCACAACATCCAGTTTAGCTAACAATGAATGTATTCCCTTGTTTACCAATGGTCCTGCATGCAACACATCACAGGCATGGCAACGTGGACGTTCAAATGTAACCAGCAATGGCCGTTGTGCCGCTATCTGGCTTCGATCCAGAGCATAGGGTGGAGATAAAAAACGTTCGTGTTCATTCAATTGATCCTGACCAAAACTGTATGCCGCTTCGGCCCTGGCAAGATACACACCAAAAGGTTCTTTCTTATAATGTTCATCGGCAACGTATTCCAGCGCAGCCCGAAACTGATAAGGCGGGCGATAACCACGTAAGCGCAATGCTTCCTTACCTTCTAGATCATAAAAAACCAGAGAAGGTGTAAAATTTGTATTCTGTTCAATAGAGTAAGATTTTTCACTATAAATCTCTCCATCAAAACCAGTAAGCTGTTTCTGCCCACGTACATCAATGGCAATCACGTCAAAATGTTTCTGCGTATAGGCCAGAATATCTTTTTGGCCCCAGTTATTTTCCAGTTGTGCTTTACAGTAGGGGCAATGCTTCTGACCAAAATAAATGATCAAACCGCGCTTCCCATTCTCACTGGCTTCAGCCACATCTTCTGTTAGCTCCAGGAAACTCACCTTGAACCAGTCGGGCAGCACTAAAGAATCTTTTAGGGGTTCATCATCAAAAACAAGATCATCATTTATGGGAGCAGCCACCGATGACAAAGACCATGATAATAATATGCTAAGCAGAACTATCGCTGCAGCGATGTGATACTGTAATAACCATTGTTTTTTCACAGTTTATTTGCCGTACTCTAGCCATCTGAATTAGAATTTCATTTAATCATATTTTATAGACTGGTATCGCACAATTATGACCATCAAAGTAGAACTCTCGTACGGTGAATTTCTCGACAAACTGTCCATCCTCCAAATTAAAAGTGAGCGTATTAGAGACGAACGCAAGCTTGCCAACGTCAACAAAGAAAAAGACTTGCTTACAGGCCTGTGGGCCGCTGATCCCAAATCGAATGTAGATATCGCCACGGAACTGGCTGAAATGAAATCCATTAACGAAAAGTTATGGGATATTGAAGACGATATTCGTGATAAAGAACGAGACAAGTGTTTTGATGATGAGTTTGTACGTCTGGCCCGAGCCGTCTATTACACCAATGATGAACGCGCCGATGTGAAACGGCGCATTAATGAAAAACTCGGCTCAGAACTGGTCGAGGAAAAATCCTATGCAGATTACAAATAACCCTAACGCGTAAAATTAGGACTTTTAGTCAATCAAATACTGGCCAAGCTACAATAAGAACTGGTTCACGAACCAGTATTTGATGACTTTTTCTCAAGAGGTGGCTGTCCACCACACTTACTTTGTAATGCCCTGAGCGCCTCTACATCCAAAATTTTCACATGTTTGCGCTCTACCTGTAACAGGCCCTGATCCTGAAACTGACTGAACAGGCGACTCACGGTTTCCACAGCCATTCCCAGTAAATTAGCAATATCGTTTCTCGACATACTCAGGTTAAATTCTATTGCCGAAAACCCTCGCGCTTTGTAACGTTCAGACAGGTTGGCCAGAAAACTGGCCAAACGATTTTCAACGGGCAGTCGAGCCAACACCGTCATATGACACTGATCATGCTGAATCTCTTCACTCATCAGTGACAGTATGTGGCGTTGTAATCCGGAAATTTCCATCATCAACTTTTCCAGTCGCTCATAGGGCAGCTCACAGACGCTAGTTGTTTCCAGCGCCATAGCAGAACAGATATGCTGCTGCTTACTAATTGCATCTAGCCCCATTAGCTCGCCAGGTAAATGCAGGCTGACAATTTGATCCTGACCATCTTTTGTGGTGGTAAATGCCTTCAAACTACCCGAACGCACGGCAAATACCGCCGTAAATGGTTCACCAATTCGATAGAGGAATTCCCCTTTCTCGACTGGGCGCCGGCGTTTAATGATTTTATCCAGCTTGTCCAGATCGCCTTCTTCCAGTCCCATCGGCATACAGAGCTGGAATAAACTACATTTCTGACAGCGGGTGCGAATTTCTTCCAGCTTAACTACACGAGTTTTCTCCATAAAAACCTTCAATTCTTCTTTTTTAATCTGTGTTTATATTTACGTTAATATTTAGCGAGCGAGATAGTACATCATAAGTAGAACTAATTGCACCCAAAAAAATATATTTTATTCAAGTTTTTTACCTGTTTGGGCGTGTATTTATAACTCGCGCCAATATTCGGTCATAAGCTAATGATTAATGGTTTCTTCGGAACAAGGATAACGGTATCCTTGCACTATTCTAATGATATGAAAAATCACCAAAGTATCTATAATCTTTTAGTAAGATGTAAGTCAGGCTCAGGCCTAATAATGTAATGGAGTCAAACATGTCACAGCGCCAGGCTGAGGTGAAGCGCGATACCCTGGAGACCCAGATCCAGGTCAAACTTAACCTCGATGGTAACGGAGCCAGCCAATTTGATACTGGCGTGGCCTTCCTTGAACATATGCTGGATCAGGTTGCCCGGCACGGCATGCTGGATCTGAATATACAGGCCAGGGGAGATACACACATTGATGACCATCACACCGTTGAGGACATTGGCATCACCTTAGGTCAGGCGTTTGCACAGGCACTGGCTGACAAGAAAGGTATACGTCGCTATGGCCACGCCTATGTACCGCTGGATGAAGCCCTGTCTCGTGTTGTGATTGATTTTTCCGGACGCCCCGGACTGGAATACCATGTAGACTATCCTCGCTCACATGTTGGTAGCTTTGATATCGATCTGCTCAGTGAATTTTTCCAGGGCTTTGTTAATCACGCCAGAGTCACGCTTCACATCGACTGCCTGCGCGGCAAAAATGCCCACCATATTGCGGAAACGATTTTCAAGGCATTTGGACGTGCCATGCGCATGGCCATTGAAGCCGACCCACGTATGGCCGGTATCACACCATCAACCAAGGGAAGCCTCTGATGTCTCAGCATCAGGGGAACCCCCATTTAACAATTTAATCCTGACTTAAACCCATTTTGACCAGTTATACATCCAATGAGTAATGTCGCCGTTATTGATTATGGAATGGGTAACCTGCATTCCGTCGCAAAAGCCCTGGAACACGCCAGTCCTGACACCAATGTACTGGTCACTGCTGATCATGAGCAGATCCTCAATGCCGATCGGGTCGTCTTGCCCGGAGTGGGTGCAATTCGTGATTGTGTGGGTGAAATCCAACGTCTTGGACTGGATCACATTGTTAAAAACGTTGTCGACTCCGGCAAACCTCTGCTCGGTGTCTGTGTCGGTATGCAGGTATTGATGACATTCAGTGCCGAAAATGAGGGCACCCAATGCCTCGATATTTTCTCCGGCCAGGTCGACTATTTTGGAGATAATTTAACGGATCCTGCTTCTGGTGACCGACTCAAAATTCCCCATATGGGCTGGAATCAGGTGACTCAAAGCCGGGAACACCCCATGTGGGACAATATTGATCAGGATGCCCGCTTTTATTTTGTTCACAGCTATTATGTTAAGCCTGAAGATGAGGCCATTACGGCCGCCACTTCAAACTATGGATTTCGCTTTACCACCGCCATAGACCAGGATAATGTTTTTGCCGTACAGTTTCACCCGGAAAAAAGCCAACATGATGGGCTACAACTGTATAAAAATTTTCTAAACTGGAATGGAAAATCCTGAGTAACTAAGCAATAAAGAGAACTATCATGCTGTTAATACCTGCAATTGATCTAAAAGATGGGAAATGTGTGCGCCTGCGTCAGGGCCGCATGGATGATGAGACTGTTTTCTCCGATGATCCGGTCGCCATGGCTGGACGCTGGGTTGAGGCGGGTGCTCGACGACTTCATATTGTCGATTTGAATGGAGCCTTTGCTGGCGAACCCGTCAATGCGGGCGTTGTTCATGACATTGCCAGGGCCTATCCGGATCTACCCATTCAGATTGGTGGCGGCATTCGCAACGAAGATACCGTACAGACATACCTGGATGCCGGTGTGCAATATGTCATTATTGGCACCAAAGCGGTTAATGCGCCTCATTTTGTGAATGACCTGTGCCTGGAATTTCCTGGTCATATCATTGTTGGTCTGGATGCCAAAAACGGCAAAGTGGCCATCGATGGCTGGTCCAAACTGTCCAAACATGACGTGATCGACATGGCCAGGCATTTTGAACAGGATGGCGTGGTTTCTATTGTGTATACCGATATTGGCCGCGACGGCATGATGAGCGGCGTTAATGTCGAATCCACCCTTAAACTGGCCCAATCCATCAACATTCCTGTTATCGCCTCCGGTGGTATTACCAACCTGGATGATATTCGCGCCCTGTGTGCCGTCGCTGATGAAGGTATTATGGGTGCCATCACCGGCCGCGCCATTTATGAAGGTTCACTGGACTTTGCTGAAGGCCAGAAACTGTCCGATGAATTAACCGGTAACCAATAGCAGCGTAACTAAATACTTATGGGCTTAGCAAAACGTATTATTCCCTGCCTGGATGTCGACAACGGTCGTGTCGTTAAAGGTGTGCAGTTTGTTGATATCCGTGATGCCGGCGATCCGGTCGAAGTCGCTCGCCGATATGATGAACAGGGTGCCGATGAAATTACCTTTCTGGATATTACTGCCAGTTCCGATGATCGGGAAACCATGGTTCATGTGGTCGAAGAAGTTGCCGGCCAGGTCTTTATTCCATTAACCGTTGGCGGTGGCATTCGGAAAGTCGAAGATATTCGCCGTATGCTTAATGCTGGTGCCGACAAGGTCGCCATTAATACTGCCGCGGTTTTTAATCCCGAATTTGTCCGTGAAGCCTCAGAAAAGTTTGGTGCCCAATGTATTGTCGTGGCCATCGATGCCAAAAAGGTCAGCGATGAAGGCGAACCGCTACGCTGGGAAATCTTTACCCATGGTGGACGTAAACCGACTGGCATCGATGCCATTGAATGGGCCCAAAAAATGGTGGATTACGGTGCAGGTGAAATTCTCCTGACCAGCATGGATCGCGATGGAACCAAAATCGGCTTTGATCTTGATTTAACTCGGGCCATTAGCGACGCGGTAACAGTACCCGTTATTGCCTCTGGTGGAGTCGGCAACCTTGACCACCTGAGTGAAGGCGTCACCAAAGGTCATGCGGATGCCGTCCTGGCTGCCAGTATTTTTCATTTTGGAGAATACAGTATTGCCGAGGCCAAACAGAATATGGCCGATCACGGCATCGAAGTACGTGTCTAAAGCGACATTACTGGTTAATAAACAATAATGAGCTCACAAAACTGGCTAGATGAAATTAAGTGGACACCGGATGGTCTGGTCCCCGCTATTGCTCAGGACGCCGAATCTGGCAAAATATTGATGATGGCCTGGATGAACCGCGAATCACTGGCGCTGTCAGTTAATGAAGGCCGCGCTATATACTGGTCACGCTCTCGTAACAAGCTCTGGCGCAAAGGCGAGGAATCTGGTCACGTGCAATTGATCAAGGACATACGCCTGGACTGTGATAATGATGTTATTGTACTTAAAGTCGAACAATTAGGTGGCATTGCCTGTCATACAGGAAGACACAATTGTTTTTACAGGCAATTACAGGATGAACAGTGGGTTGAAGTTGAACCGGTGATAAAAGATCCGGCTGAAATTTATAAATCATGAGTGACATACTAAAACAACTCGCCGATGTGCTTGAGGATCGCAAACAGGCCGATCCGGATAGCTCCTATGTCGCCAGGCTGTATGATAAGGGCCTGGATGCCATTCTGAAAAAAATTGGTGAAGAAGCCACTGAAACCGTTATGGCCGCCAAAGATGGTGAAAAGGATAAGGTCGTATACGAAGTTGCCGATCTCTGGTTTCATACCCTGGTTCTGTTATCTCAACAGGGATTACACCCGGATGATGTTCTTGCCGAATTACAACGTCGTTTTGGTTTATCTGGTATTGAAGAAAAAGCCAGCCGGAGCAAATCATGAGCGATTGTCTGTTTTGCAAAATTGTTGCGGGCGATATCCCGGCTGATATTATATTTGAAGATGATAAAGTAATTGTCTTTAAGGACATAAATCCTAAAGCGAACGTTCACCTGTTAATGATTCCCCGTATTCATATTGCTTCATTAGCAGAACTGACTGAAGAACATGATGCCCTGATGGCGCACATGATGCGACTCTTGCCTGTCCTTGCCCATGAACAGGGGCTTGATTCTGGCTTCCGGACAATTATTAATACCGGTAAAGATGGCGGACAAATTGTTTTTCATTTACACATTCATTTATTAGGTGGCAGCGGGTTACCCGGGTTTGCCTGATTTTATTTTCACCCTAACAAGCTGGAGTATTTTTTATGGGTATTAGCGTTTGGCAGTTAGTTATTGTTCTTCTTATCGTGCTGTTACTGTTTGGCGCAAAACGTCTACGTAATGTTGGTTCTGATCTGGGCTCAGCCGTAAAAGGATTCCGTTCAGCAATCAAGGACGAAGAAGCCAATAAAGACAATGCCAGCATCGAGAAAAAAGAAGGCGAGGTTATCGAGGGCGAAGTTAACAAAGAAAAAGACAAAGCCTGAAATTCAGCGCCTGCTCTTTAACTTCAACGTCTTGATGCAAAAATATGTTTGATATTGGCTTTTGGGAACTCAGCATTATTGCCCTGGTGGGTCTGATTGTAATCGGGCCAGAAAGACTACCGGGGGTCGCCCGCACAGTAGGGAAATGGGTTGGCCGAACCCGCCGTTTTGTCAATCAGGTAAAAAACGATATTGATAGCGAAATCAAACAGGATGAATTGCGTAAAGCCCTGGAAAATGAAACCGGCCTGAACGATATCAAACAGGAACTGGATAGTGAGCGTTACAGTTTCGAGGAAGAAAAAGATTATCTTGTTGATGCGATGTCTGACGAAAAAGAAAATAAACCTTCAGCCCCAACAACCGAACAGGATGAACCGGAAGAATATATAGATGCTGACTCCGAGCTAACAAAATCAAATGAGAAAAAATAAGTCTTCTTCAGCTTCAGCTGAACAGGAACTCCCTTTTTTATCACATCTATTTGAGTTGCGTGATCGTCTGCTGCGGGTCGTTATGGTCGTTATGGTCATTTTTCTGGGCCTGTTTTCCTTCGCCAATGACCTTTATCATCTGATTGCCCAGCCACTATTAGCCCATCTGCCGGAAGACAGCAGCATGATTGCGACCGAAGTGGCTTCTCCCTTTTTAACACCGTTTAAACTGGCTCTGGTCGCATCTATATTTATTGCTGTTCCTTTTATTCTTTACCAGGCCTGGGCCTTTATTGCGCCGGGGCTTTACAAGCATGAAAAACGTCTGGCATTTCCTTTGCTGCTTTCCAGTGTTATTTTATTTTATTCCGGAATGGTTTTTGCCTACTATGTTGTCTTCCCGCTGGTATTTGGTTTTCTAACTTCAACTGCACCGGAAGGTGTAGCGGTAATGACTGATATCAGTAAATACCTGGATTTTGTCCTTAAGCTATTTTTTGCTTTTGGTCTCGCTTTTGAAGTACCCATTGCGACCATCCTTCTCGTGCTTGGTGGAGTAACAACTCCAGACTCACTTGTTGAAAAACGCCCATACATTATTGTAGGTGCCTTTGTTATCGGCATGATGCTTACACCACCCGATGTTATTTCACAGACACTACTGGCCTTACCTATGTGGCTATTATTTGAGGTAGGTGTATTTTTCTCACGTATCCTGGTGCGTCGACGTGCCGAAGCCAGTAATGATGAAGAGAATACTTCCGATGAAGAACTTGATGATGAATTTGAGCAGGCCATCGCGGAAGAAGAAAAGCTCAACAAGTAATATTGTTTTTGCTTTAGTGAAAAGAAGTGTGGTTCTTATTTTGGTTGTATTGGAATAACTTCTGAATAAATTTTATTTTGGCTTTGGCTTATTAGCTTCTCATTTGCTCTACTAAATGCTGAACTCTCTAACCACTGCTCAAACTCTTCCGCTTCAAGTGGTGAACCTATAAATTTGCCCTGTGCCGTATCACAACCTTCCCCTGCTAATGACTCAAGCAAGGCACTATTTTCTACTCCTTCTGCCACCACTTCATAACCCATATTATGGGCAAGTTTAATGATGGATTGCACTATCAACATATTGTTGTTGTCATCCAGCATATTACGTACAAACGACATATCAATTTTTATTTCATCGATCGGCATCGTATTTAGATGCGATAGTGATGTGTAGCCTGTACCAAAATCATCAATACTTAGCTTGATCCCCATCTTGTCTAATTTATTAAGAATCTCCAGAGCACGTTCAGGTTCCTGCATAATCGCCGACTCTGTTATTTCCAGCTCCAGATAATTTGCAGGCAAACCAGATGAGCTCAACAGGGTCATAATATTTTCT
>JAPHRJ010000129.1 GCA_026196045.1 Gammaproteobacteria bacterium | reverse complement strand
TGGTGATAGAGCGGATGCCGGTTTCAATTTGATCGCTGGCTTCTATCTTACTTTTACTGCTTATACCCATTTCAGTAAATTTCTGTGCACTGGGTAGTACTCGGCTATCAAACGAACCCACCGCATTATTGTAATGTTTGGTACTCGTATCCAGACTTTTACCCAGTTTCTGTAAATGTGAAGCAAACGTTGCCAGGCGCTTATACAACTCTTCTCCCACACTTTTTATATGATCTGCATTTTGTGCCAGTTGTTCCTGTCGCCAGCCGTAGCCAACTGCTCGTAATAGAGCAACAAAACTGGTTGGTGTGGACAGAATGACCTGATCACGTAGCGCATCTTCCAGCAGGTTTCTATCATTGTCTAACGCCGCACTCAGGAATTGATCTCCGGGGATAAACAGAACAACAAAGTCAGGCGCATTCTTGAATTGGGTCCAGTAGGCTTTACTTGCAAGTTCTTTGACGCGGTTACGCACGTTCTGGGTATGACGCAGGAGTTCCTGTTTGCGCTTGCCTTCATCGCCCGTTTCAACGGCATTTAAATAGGCATCTAATGGCGTTTTGACATCAACCACAATTTCACGACCATCCGGCATACGAACAATCATATCGGGGCGCTGTATGCTACCTTCTGTTTTTATGGATTCCTGTTCATAAAAATCACAATGTTCGACCATGCCGGCTAATTCAGCCAGACGTTTGAGTGTCATTTCACCCCATTGTCCGCGGACTTCAGGTCGACGTAGTGCGTTGACCAGATTTCGGGTTTCATTTTTTAATGAAGCCTGGGATTCAGTCAGTGTTTCGAGATGTTTATGCAGGGCACCATGGGCTTCACGGCGTTCTTTTTCCATGCTCTGAATTTGTTGATCGGTTTTTTCCAGTGTTTCTTTGATTGGATTAATTAAATGCTCAAAGGCTTTTTCTTTTTCTGACAGGTTTGCCTGAGCCTGAGTCTGAAACTGTTTCAGGTTTTCATGCGCCAGTTTCAAAAATTCTTCGCTATTATGTTTTAGTGCCTGAGAGGAGAGAGAACCAAATGTCTCGCTCAGTTGCTGACGGGTTTGTTCCTGCATTTTCTGGTGGGTTTGTTGCAGAGTCTCTATTTTTTCCTGCGCACTTTTACGTTCCAGTTCAAGGCTGGTGGACAGTTCCATATTCTTTTCACGCAGCTGGCCAATACGGCGTTGTAATACCAGATAGATAATGAGCGCACCAAAGGTCGTTGCTGCAAGAATGATCAGAACTGTGTTAATCGTCATGGGTAATTTATAGCATGACCATTACGATAATAACCAGTGCAGGATTTCTTCTGGCGTATGAATCATGGCATCTGCATTCCATTTATTGGGGGTGTCGGTTTCATCCAGGTAGCCAAACAGGGCCACCAGTGTGGTCATACCCGCACGGTTACCGGCAATAATATCTCGCTCGGCATCTCCGACATAAAGACATTCCTTTGCTTTACTACCAGCCTGTTCACAGGCATAGAGTAAGGGAGCGGGGTGAGGTTTGCGTTCATCCAGGGTATCACCACTGACGATAGAAGCAGCACGTTGAGACAGGTGCAAAGCCTCCATTAAGGGTTCGGTTAACCAGGCCGGTTTATTGGTTACAACGCCCCAGTTGAGACCACTGTTTTCTATGATTTCGAGGATGGTATCCATGCCAGGAAATAAACAGGTATGAGTGGCGATGTTCTGCTGGTAATAATCCAGCAACTCCTGACGTAAGGGGTCGAATCCAGGATCATCACTTTCTAATTGAAAGCCCAGTTTAATTAACGCCTGTCCCCCGTGTGAGACCACTGGTCTAATCGTTTCATAGGGAAGGCTTTCACGACCATTATTAACCAGTACGCTATTGAGTGCGGCGGCAAGATCTGGGGCTGTATCAGCGAGGGTACCGTCAAGATCAAATAAAACGGTTTTGATTCGAGATGAACTCATTTGGGAAAGTTCCTGAGACGCAGAAACTGGAATCTAGTCATTCTTTTGGCAATGCACCAGGTAATTTACATTGACGTCATGGCCGAGTGAATAGTTTTTGGTAAAAGGATTGTAGGTCATGCCTGTAATTTCACTGACTTTTAAACTGGCCTGACGAATCCAGCTTTCCATTTCTGAAGGTTTGATGAACTTGCTGTAGTCATGGGTACCTTTGGGTAGCATTTTTAGCAAATATTCCGCGCCAACAATGGCCAGCATATAGGCCTTGGGATTGCGATTAATGGTAGAGAAGAATACGTGGCCGCCGGGTTTAACCATATCAGAACAGGCTTTAATGACAGAGGCTGGATCAGGCACGTGTTCGAGCATTTCCAGGCAGGTGACCACATCATATTTCTCTTGGTTAGCAGAGGCCATTTCTTCTGCCGTAATGCGTTGATAGTCAACTTCAACACCAGATTCCAGCTTGTGCAGTCGGGCAACACTTAAGGGAGCTTCGCCCATATCAATGCCAGTCACATGGGCACCACGTTGGGCCATGCTTTCAGACAAAATACCACCACCGCAGCCCACATCGATAACCTGTTTGCCACTTAACCCGGCGCGGCGATCAATGTAGTCCAGACGCAGGGGATTAATATCATGCAGGGGTTTGAATTCACTGTGGGGGTCCCACCAGCGTGAAGCCAGTTCTTCAAACTTGGCGACTTCGGAGTGATCGACATTCAATGTTGCTTCATTCATGGGGCGTAGCTTACCGTGAAATGGCTAAAATAGGTAGCCCGTAGCCTGTGTAAGGCCAGGTTTAGTGCCTTCAGATTATGGGTTAACAAACAATTATAACTATTTGATTTAAGATACTTTTTAATGAGATAAAATTTAAAACTACGGATCACCACAGGTTGTGACTGCGGTGTTCGATAACCCATACTTATATATAGCTGTTGTTTTGTCGGACCTGGGCTTTACTGTGGCTATATCATGCGCCATGCCGATTACTGTGTGACAGGTATGCTCGTAAAATGACTATAAGGTTGAAGCATTTAATAAACTTCTATCTTCTGACTCAAATGCTAAATTCTAACAGCTAATATTCTTAGCTGTAATTTAAGACAAACTTTCTAACTTGTTTTTCCATTCATTTGTTCTTGCAAGAATGGCATGTGTATCGATTGTTGTCAGTTCCCCATCTTTAAGTAGATGTTTTCCTGCAACCCATGTGTCGGTGACATTGTCTCTACCGGCCGCGTATACGAGTTGTGATGCGGGATGATAGACCGGTTGTGTTTCTATTGTATCCAGATTGACAGCAATAATGTCAGCAGCTTTACCTGATGTAAGTGAACCGGTTTCTTCATCAATGCCAAGGGCTCGTGCTCCATTGAGGGTAGCCATTTTGAGTACTT
>JAPHRJ010000022.1 GCA_026196045.1 Gammaproteobacteria bacterium | reverse complement strand
TGTCGAAGGATGAATACCGATCATGAAATAAAATCAGACGCGGAGGTTTGCCGTTCATGGTTCGACACCCCTTCGACAGGCTCAGGACAGGACTCACCACGAACGGAAGTAAAAAATCGAGCATCATGGGCTGTGCCAGATAAAAAATGAATATCAATAAAATAACCCCGTTCGTTCTGAGCACAGTCGAATGAACAACAATAAAATAACCCCGTTCGTTCTGAGCACGGTCGAATGAACACCAATAAAATAACACCGTTCGTCCTGAGCGTTGTCGAAGGATGAATACCGATCATGAAATAAAATCAGACGCGGAGGTTTGCCGGTCATGGTTCGACACCCCTTCGACAGGCTCAGGACAGGACTCACCACGAACAAGAAATTTAAATATTATGGGTCATTTGAAACATCAATATAGAAAAGCAGTTATGCATATTATGTATTGCTGAAAACTTCATTAGTCTTTGCCGCCATAATAAAGTCATTACGATGCAGGCCTTTGATTTTATGTGACCACCAGGTCACAGTGACCTTACCCCACTCGGTTAATAGTGAGGGATGATGACCCTCGGCCTCTGCAATCTCACCCACTTTATTGGTAAAGGCGATGGCATCAACAAAGTTATTAAAACTAAAGGCTTTTTCCAGTTGCATGATATTGTCCCGTACTTCGATGTTCCAGTCCGGGATCTTGCTGAGCAATTCCTTAAGTTCGTCAGCAGAGACTTTAGGAGCATCAGCACGACAGGCCTCACAACTGGCCTGACTAAGTTCATTCATGATAGCGTCCTTGTTTTAAAACCTTAATGTATTTAATCCGAGTGTAACGAGGATATAATTAAACTCAACCATATGGTTAATCAGTGTATTATTGATTTTAGTTATTATGTGGTTATTAAGAACTGACTGGGAGTAGACATGTATAAGGGAAGCTGCCTGTGTGGCAAAGTTCGATTTGAGATAAGCGGTGAGATTAAAGACATCGTCTGCTGTCATTGTTCTGAGTGTCGCAAAGTGCAGGGCAGTGCATTTGCAACTAATGGCAATGTGGAAAAAGGTAGCTTTAAGTTCATTAGTGGTGACAGTGAACTAACAGGCTATGCTGCGAATTCGGATCAGACAAAGTATTTCTGTAAACACTGTGGCTCACCCATCATGAGCGTGAAAAAATCAGAACCCGATGTGGTTCGTATTCGCCTCGGTACTATTGAGTCCGATATTAGTGAGCGTCCCAAAGCCCATATCTTTGTTGGATCAAAAGCTAACTGGGAAGAGATTGCTGGTGACATACCTCAGTATGAAGAGTTTGAGCCCGGTAGAACCAAATAGAAAAATTAGCAGGACTGTACTAATCCATACCCAGTACGTATTTGATTTCAGACTTCATTCTATATACACAGTCCATACCTTCTTTTATCGCTTCTTTGGCACGGAAAAATTCTAGAAGACTGATATGTGATAATTTTGGCGTTAGCAGAATATCCGGTGGGTCACCTGCAATACGACTACGAGTAATTCTGTCCTGAGTAATATTCATTGAGCTGGCAATAGCATCAAGCAGGTTGGGAGGTTGCATGGTTTCTTTGGCGGGCGGGAATATAGAGCTTGTGTATTCTCGGACAAGGTCCGTGATCTTTGCACCAACACCGTTATTTTCTTTTTTTATTTTCGCTGGTTTTGCAAAATGTTTACCAACAATATCACCATTCAGGTTCACAGCGATAACCACATCCGCCCCCAGGGCACGACAGGCTGAAATAGGCACCGGGTTGACCAGACCCCCATCCACCAGCCAGCGATTATCATGGCGTATGGCAGGAAACAGACCAGGCAGTGAAATAGAAGCCCACACTGCCTGTATTAACGAACCGTTGCTCAGCCATATTTCCCTGCCGGTTTCGAGATCCGTTGAAACCGCCGTATAGTGTTTTTCTAAATCCTCGATCACAACTTTGTCACCGGCTACATTTTCATTCAGGAAATAATGCAAACGCTCGGTATTCACAAAGCCGGTAAATGATGTATTGAGATCAAAAAAGATACGTGCCGTATCCAGTCTGGTAATGGAACGAGCCCAGGTCTCCAGGTTTTCCAGCTTACCAGCGGCATAGGAAGCGCCAACCAGTGCGCCAATAGACGTACCAGAAATAATATTGGGTTCAATTCCCATCTCAGTCAGGGCTTTGATAATACCGATATGAGCCCAGCCGCGAGAAGAACCGCTGCCAAGGGCAAGACCAATGTTGAGGTTTTTGTTCATTTGTTGTTTTTAATTTGGGGTGTGTTTTAAGTATAGCGTGAGATGGCTTAATTATCGAAATGCTTTCGTCCCGCGCTAATGCGCTCAGGACGAGTGACTTTCTTGTGGCGACAAGAAAGTCACCAAAGAAACGCTCCCCACGACTTGTCGATTTATATTCCATATAAATCGATACCCTAATTCCTTGCTATTACGAGGGCTCGCTCAACTCGCGCTATTCTATTTTTAGAATGACTGCTCAAACAAACGCTCGCTATTCCTCGAAATAGCGGCGTCATTCGGCTGCGTCGAAAGGGGTTTGAAAACTGCAGTAGATGGATAACGGTAGACTGAGAGGGTAGAGCTGGTTCTATGAACTTATAATTAAAGGGTTTGTTCTTTTATTTTATCTTTTACAGACAAAATTCCAGCCTTCGTGGAAAAAGTAAATGGCTAATTTACCTGGCTGTATTGAGAAGATAGCATCAAGCTCTTTCCCAGCGTCAATCGCTTCTTTAAATGAAATAAGTGTTGGTTCGTTTTGAAAGTCGTAAAACACCCCCATTCCATCATCTTCGACGACGTTCTTCAGTGAATCATTCTGTTCAATAAAATTATGATCTAAATAATTAAACAATCTTGAAGACTGGTTAAATATCGTTTCAGGCCGTTCAGATAATAACATTGCCCATTTTTCCTTGCGGGAATCAAGGATAAAAGATTCAGCAAAAAGCTGCATGTGGTGTTGTATGTCTGGTTTGTTGTTCATATTTTATTTTCTGACGTTATAGTTTAAACGTAAAATCAGAGTGTAATCCCTTGGTTTTGATATTTGTTAAATCTGTGTATTGCCGGCTCCGACCTTTTATCCATTTTTATTTTCCCCATATTGCACATGACGATCAAGCTCAGTTAACTACAAAAGCAAGCAAAGCGCTGCTTTATGTGGTCAACTTAAGTTCCTGTTATACAGGTTTATATATTCCATGCGTTTAATTCACTTAATGAAGTTGATTCATTTAAATATTTTACATTATTTAATAAAGATAACTGCTGTATTCTCTTTAATAACGCTTTATTGCTTAAAGAATCCAGGTTTCTGCCAGAAAGTGAAGAGTATTTAGATACATAACCCCACATGTGCAATAAGGTATTTTCTATTAGTCTCTGTTCTGGAGGGGCTCTTAAAATAGTAGTGATTTCAGTTGTAATATTATGCAGCTCTTTTGATCCAGATTTTGAAGTTACCCATTTTCCAATATTTTTATAAGCAGTAATGTCACGCGCCATTACAGAGTATTTATGCTGGGCCCAGAAATCTTGCGCATTTTTTGGTAAGGGAATTCGCCCGGGTTCAATATATTTATACTTTTTTTTCAGAATAATAATTTGCTTATCAGGTTCGTCTAAAAATATTTCAGGCCATGTTCCTGGTTTTGATCTTAATAAAACCGGAGACCGATCTGTGTATCCTCGCAAATTCATCTCTGCGACGAGTAGTTTATGACGTTGTTTTAGTGCCCAACCAAGCCCAACCCATCGTAGCGTTTCAGGATGTTTTGAATATCCTTTTTTATTATATTTAATTATAGAGACTAGACCATGTAATTCACGGTGCTCACCTAGAAGGCTTTGTCTATTTAGATATCCCGGATTTAAATCCCAAATTCTCATACAGCCTCATAAGAGGTATCAACGCTTATGCTTAGCTGAAGGGCAATCCACTGCAAAGCAAAGCGGCGTGGGGTGTTGTTTGGTTAGATGCGTCGCATTGTTAGATGAATTACATTTGGTACAAGAACACACTGTGTACTTCACCTACATTTCGCTCTCTAACCTCGCCAGCACCATATTCAACTAGTTTATTGTCTTTAAAAATAAATGAGTAATCTGCTCGATCCCATGACCAGCCAGAGATCAGTCGATTGGTATATTTATAAATTGTGAATTTACCATTTTGCTTGAAGCCATCAGGTTTACCTATAATTTGTGTCACTTCTTCTGGGGACATACCTGGATTTACGCTTTGTGCTAGTTCGCCTGTTGCGCAACCAGTAATAAATAAAGAAAAAATTAAAATTAACTTGTACATAATTTATTTCCTCTGTATTTCTCACCTAACAGTATATTAGGCTACATATGCAGTGTTGGTAATTGTAAATCAAAGGGTAAGACCACCTGACTTTACTATTCAACGCCTTTTTCTTGTACTTCAATTTCAATTCCACCTACAAATTTGAAAAGAAAATTATAAAATGCGCACCCTATTGCTACTGAAATATATCCGAAAATTAAATAAAAAATTGGCATGAGCCAAAATATCATAACTGGAAAGTCAACAGGGTTACCGTTTTGATCAGTTGGTGGTACAACGAATGTAAACATTAATGCCATTGGGATTGTGAAAAATAAAACACTGATTGCCATCATTACAGAAAATACTTTAGCGTTCTGATGTGGAGAGAATCTACGGATTTGTTTTTTCATGGAATATCCTTTTAAGTTGTTTTTATATCCTGCTTCTGAATGTACTATATTTCGTAAGGTTGTCAATAATTAAGCGCTAATGGTCGGGATGGGCCAAACCCGTTAGGCACTGCCGAGGTGTTTGAATAAAATAAGAAATAGCGAAGACGTTGTTTGAGCGAATGGGGTTTCACTGCTCACGCACGTCCTGTGCTTCGCTGTATTTGTGCATCCAAGCACTTCATGAGCGAGTTTACGTCGAGCCTTGTTTTATTCAAACGCCGAGGGTATCTGATTATGTGGATACATAATCAGACAAGCCTTCGGGAGTGTTTCTTTGGTTACTTTCTTGTCACTACAAGAAAGTAACCCGCTCATAGCCATGTAATGGCGGGGCGGAAGCTTTTATAAAAATTTTCAGCAGCGAAGCCACGGGTGAAATAAAGACCTATCCGCGTGGGCACAAACCACGTGCCCACCCTACAAGCTTGTTGGGCTTCGTTTCTCAGCACAACCTGCGAGAACAAGAAAGTAACCCGCTCATAGCCATGCAATGGCGGGGCGGAAGCCTTTTATAAAATTCCGCGTGGGCACGAAAGACGTGTCCACCCTACAAACTCAGGATGAACGGGGACAATAGAATAATGGTAGGAAAAAAATGTTTCTGGTGTTGGGCACAAAATACGCGCCCAACCTACTTTCGTTATTCTCCCAGAGGGAGAGAGGATAGAGCAGAGATTAATGACGGAAGTGCCGCATCCCGGTAAACACCATTGCAATACCGTGTTCATCCGCGGCGGCGATCACTTCATCATCACGCATGGAACCACCGGGTTGAATCACGGCGGCAATTCCATTTTCTGCGGCCTGGTCTAAACCATCGCGGAAGGGGAAGAAGGCGTCGGAGGCCATTACTGAACCTTTGACTTCCAGTTTGGCATGTTCGGCCTTAATGCCGGCGATACGAGCGGAGTTAATGCGGCTCATTTGTCCGGCACCGACACCGACAGTCATTAAATCACGGCCGTAGACAATGGCATTGGATTTAACGAACTTGGCGACTTTCCAGGTAAACAGCAGGTCGTCCATTTCTTTTTGTGTTGGCTGACGTTTGGTAACGACTTTCAGGTCGTTATATAAAGACAGATCGGCGTCCTGTACCAGCAGACCACCATTCACACGCTTCATGTCCAGTCGCTGGGCGGGCGTGTTATTGAGCATGCCGCAACTTAACAGGCGAATATTCTTTTTCGCTTTCACGATTTCCAGTGCTTCTTCGGTAACTTCCGGTGCAATGATCACTTCAACGAACTGGCGTTCAACAATGGCTTTGGCGGTTTCTTCATCCAGGGTCTGGTTGAAAGCAATAATGCCGCCGAAAGCGGATTCGGGGTCGGTGGCGTAGGCACGGTCGTAAGCATTAAGAATGTCACGGTCTACCGCGACACCACAGGGGTTGGCATGTTTGACGATCACACAGGCGGGTTCTTCAAACTGTTTGACACATTCCAGTGCGGCATCGGTGTCACCGATGTTGTTATAGGAGAGTTCCTTGCCCTGCATCTGTACGGCGGTTGCAATACAGGCTTCTTTGGTATTGGCTTCAACATAGAACGCGGCTTTCTGATGCGGGTTTTCACCATAACGCATTTCCTGCGTTTTAATGTACTGGCTGTTAAAGGTGCGCGGGAAAGTAGAACGTTCTTCACTTTCTGAACCGCCAGCAGGATAGGTGCCCAGGTAGTTAGCGATAGCACCATCATAATGAGACGTATGTTCAAATGTTTTAACGGCCAGGTCGAAACGAGTGGCGTCACTGACGACACCGTCATTGCTGTCCATTTCAGTAAGGACGCGATCATAGTCATCGGCATCTACAACAACGGTCACTGCGGCATGATTTTTTGCGGCGGAGCGCAACATGGTTGGGCCACCGATGTCGATGTTTTCTATTGCCATTGGAAGATCACAGTCATCACGGGCAATGGTCTGTTCAAAAGGGTAGAGGTTCACAACCACCAGATCAATCGGTGGAATATTGTGTTCGGCCATTACGGCATCATCAGTACCACGACGGCCCAGGAGACCACCGTGAACTTTAGGGTGCAGGGTTTTAACACGTCCATCCATCATTTCGGGAAAGCCGGTGTAGTCCGAGACTTCAGTAACCGGGATACCTTTATCGCTTAAGAGCCTGGCGGTGCCGCCGGTTGAAAGAATTTCTATGCCAAATTTTTCATGTAACTGCTTGGCGAAGTCGGCAATGCCGGATTTATCGGAAACACTGATTAAAGCGCGAGTGATTTTGGACATGTAAGTTATCCTGCGGGCGTGAGTTTAAACAACAATAACGCAGCGATATAAAGCCGTGGAGTTTGGACCGAATATTAATTTCCTCGGTTCAAATCCAGCCTGCTTTATATCGCCATGTTAAAAAAACAACTTAAATAAAACGACTTAATAAATTATTCGAGCCTGGGTGAGATTAATCGTGCAGGTCGTACAGCTTGAGTTTTTTACGCAAAGTACCGCGGTTAATACCGAGCATTTCAGAAGCTTTGCTCTGGTTTCCTTTTGTGTATTTTAATACACAGCGTAACAGGGGTTCTTCAACTTCCTGTAATACCATTTTGTAGAGTTCGTTGGTGCTGTGGCCGTTCAACTGCTGAAAATAAGCCTCGACCGCATTTTCTACACTGGCTCGCAGTGGGGTTGTTGTTTGTTCTGCGGATTCAGTTGCAAATACAACCGCTGGGTTTTCAATAATAGCTTCAGTCATGCCGCCATTTCCTCCTTGGTGATTAGGGTGGCAAAAAATTGTTGTGTCATTTCTTTTTGTATTTCTGCTTCTTCTACTCTATTTATTGTCTGGCGAAACGCAGCACCATGGGGCTGCCCTTTGCTGTACCAACTAATGTGCTTACGGGCAACACGAACTCCAGTGTGCTCGCCATAAAATGCATAGAGGTTTTCTAAGTGGCCCAGAAGAATGTCACGCACTTCTTCCAGTCCAGGTTCGGGTAGTTTTTCTCCGGTTTCCAGATAATGCTGGATTTCACGGAATATCCAGGGACGGCCCTGGGCGGCACGACCGATCATAATGGCGTCGGCACCGGTGTAGTCAAGAACAAATTTGGCTTTCTCGGGGCTGGTGATGTCACCATTGGCCACCAGTGGAATGCCGGTACGGCTTTTAACATCAGCGATGGTGTCGTATTCCGCATCACCGTGGTACTGGTCAGCACGGGTACGACCATGAATCGCCAGAGATTGAATACCAGATTCTTCGGCAATATGGGCGATAGTCGGTGCATTACGGTGTTCACGATCCCAGCCGGTACGCATTTTCAGGCTGACCGGGATGTCTACCGCCTTGACCACGGCTTCGAGAATATCCGTCACCAGCTTTTCATTTTGCATCAGGGCGGAACCGGCGAGGACATTACAGACTTTTTTCGCCGGGCAACCCATGTTGATATCGATGATCTGTGCGCCGCGATCGGCATTGAACCTGGCGGCTTCGGCCATCATCTGCGGGTCTGTGCCCATGATCTGCACGGATTTGGGTTCTATCTCCCCATCGTGGCTGGCTCGGTTTAGTGTTTTCTTACTCCCCCAGAGCAGAGAATTCGAAGAGACCATTTCAGACACAGCCATACCGGCACCGAGCTTCTTACAGAGCTGGCGAAACGGCAGATCCGTTACTCCTGCCATCGGGGCAAGAATAAGGTTATTGCTGAGCTGGTGTGAACCGATTTTCATGAACCGTATTTAATCCACTAAGCCTTTATAAATTAGGACTCATTGTTATACGCACTCGAGCCTTTCTAGTTGCTTATTATCTGGCTCTTTAGCGGGTCGATAATGATACTCGCAAAGGCCACCCGGATAAAGTGAGAATCGCACTTTTTGGGAATACTGAGACTAGTTTTTACGTCTATGTTGATCGGTACTTATTTTGCAAGGGGGATTTTGCAAAGGGATATGGGCTTATAGAAAGGAGAATTCAAAATTAACCGCGTCTTTACCGGGATCAAGCACTCCGATAGAAATATGCACGGGTGTGCCGGGTTTCATCAGTAAAAAGGGGGTGTTTAATTTGCCCATGTAATCGGCTGGGGTGAAGCGGCGATGGGCCACGGTGGCACCAGTGAGATCAGATAACATAACCTCAATATCGGGATAAGGCTGATGAAAACTTGCTTTGTTGATAATCGTTGCCGTGATTAGCAGCGCTTTTTTCTCGCTGGGGTGTACACGGATATCCCGATCGGTAATCTTGATTTGATCAATATCACGCTGGGCATGGACGCGACAGGGCAGGTATCCACAATATATTTCCAGCAAAGGCTGAGTTTGCGGGAACATATTTACAATATCCAGATTACGGAACAGGGCGGCTTGTGCAGCCATGGCCACAAGCAGAATTAGCAGGAACAACAGCCCCAGCAATTTTTTCCACCAGCTGGTGGGCTTGGCTTCAGCGATGGAATCCCGCAGGCGTAAAGGAATATCTTCAAAGTCATCATTTTTTGTATGGGGACCATCGAGATGTTCACCGATACCTTGCATTTCGATTTCTTCATATTGAATATGGCTATTGCCGTGACCGAGTTTTGCTGAATGATCCCGTTGAGCCAGGTCGGCGAATGCGTCTTCCTTTTCGTGGTTGTTTGTGTCTTTATTTTTTTCTATTTTGGAGTCGCCAAAACTACTGAAAGAATCCATGAAAATGCTATCAATAGCATGGGTGAGGGCAGAGTCATCGGGATCTTTCTGAGTTCGATAGTCTTCGTCCACGATGAGGTTTATTTCTTCCTCAGGAATGAACTGACTGACATCCTGTGAGTTTTTCTCGGGTCCTTCTTCGGCTGCCGTATTTAGCTGCTGATCCATATCCGAGAATAGGTCATCCAGGTTTTGTTCTTCTTTAATGGCGTCATTGATGTCGGTGTAATGATAGGAAGTCACCGAAGTTTTAATCTCAGTTTCTTCTGCGTCATGAGCGAGGTCATTAAATTCATCAAAATTAGATTCTGTTTCCGGTTCGGGTTCAGGCTCAGGAGTATCATCGAACAGTTTGATCTCGTTCAGGTGATCTGGCTCATCAAAGTCATCGAACAGGGAGGTTTGTATTTTCTCTTCTTTTTGTACTTCTTCCTGCTCAGATACCGGGCGGGCCGGTGTATCGGCAAGCATACTCAGGTCATCGGTAGAGAGAGATTCTTCCTGCACATAAAAAGGGCTTTCTTCTAATGGGGACGCTTCACTGTTAACGCTGAATCCATAATGAGTTTCGGTTTCGTTGGCTTGCCCAGCTTCTTGTTCAGTACGGTGATCCAGATCGAAATCAATACCATCATTTTCTGTGTCCGATGGGGTAGCCGCAAATTCATCAGCTGAGAATTCGGTTTTGAAATCTGTTGAGAAGTCAGGAGCCGGAATATTTTCTTTAGCGGGTGGAACAGGGGTTGGCGTTACTTCAGGTTTTGCGGGCGAACTGACACTGGCTGCAACAGGTGGTTTCTTTTCAGGTTTGAGATTCTGCCGCGCATTAAAAACCTGCGCACATTGGCCACAACGCACCAGCCCCTGAGCAACATTCAGTTGATCCTGGGTGATTCGAAAACAGGTTTTACATTCAGGACAGCAGGTCAGCATATAGTGAGTTAATAGAAATAGTATTAGAGCCAAATACAGGCGAATAACGCAGAACCGTTCATAGCTTATGCAGTATAAGCAATCGGCGTGTGAATGAGAAATTTTAAGTTAAAAAAAAAGACGATGGAGACGATGATGATCTGGTTGTTACTCAGGAATGAGAGACCCATGTGGATACCTGGTTGGTGGCCAGTACAAATTTAAGGAACTCATCGGCGGGCAGAGGGCGGCTGATATCAAAGCCCTGAAGCATGTCCGTTCCGATTTGCTGTAGTTTCTGCATCACTTCCTTATTTTCCACGCCTTCGGCGACCACACTTAAACCTAAATTATGTGCGAGTTCTACGGTAGAACGGACAATGACTTCATTGTCAGGGTCTTTGTCCATATCGATAACAAAAGACTTGTCGATCTTGAGTTCGCTCAGGGGCATTTTTTTCAGATAACTCAGGGAAGAATATCCGGTCCCAAAATCATCAATCGATAATTCCACACCACTGAGTACCAGTTGCGCGAGAATGGGTGGAAGATGCTGGGGATCTCCCATGGCCACGGTTTCGGTAATTTCCAGGGTCAGGCTGCGCCGTGGAAGACGATATTGATTTAACAGGCGTGCTACCAATTGTGGAAGGTTGGGGTCACGCAGGTTATGCATGGACATGTTGACCGACAGGTTCAGGTTAAGTCCGGCCTGATGCCAGAGGCTACATTGTTTAATCGATTCCCGTAGCAGGATTTCTGTAAAGCTTTTAATCAGGCCACTGTTTTCCAGCAAGGGAATAAAGACCACAGGGGGAACATTTCCAAACTCAGGATCGAACCAGCGGGCCAGCGCTTCGGCACCTACGACTTTACCGGTACGTGCATCGAGCTTGGGCTGGTAATAAAACTCAAACGCCTCATCCTGGCAGGCCTGACGTAGTGTGCCGGACAGGGCCAGACGACTCTGGCTGTGTTCATCTTGCTCTGGGTTATAGATCGAGAAACCATTGGTGTCCTGCTTGGCCTGATACATCGCCACATCAGCATGTTTGAGCAGAGAAGAGAAATCAGCTCCATGTTCGGGATAGAGTGTGATGCCAATACTGGCGTCGAGGAAGTAATGATTACCCTGGAGAATAAAGGGGTTTTCCAGTGACTGTAAAAAATCTTTCGCAGCCTGTTTGGCTGTTCTTATATCGGAATCTGGAATAATGACCGCAAACTCATCTCCGCCGAGGCGACCGATGGTGTCTGAGGGACGCAGGGTCTCACGGAATCGTTTGGCCACTTCGTATAACAGTACATCACCGGCATCGTGACCGAGGGTATCATTCAGTTCCTTGAAGTTATCCAGGTCAATGAGCAGGATAGTCAGTTTTTGTTCTTCTGCTTCAGCCTGTTTAATGCTTTGTCGAATACGATCTTTGATTAAATTACGATTGGGCAGGCTGGTGAGATCATCATAGAGGGCAAGGTATTCGAGATCCTTGTTTGTGGCGACCAGTATTTCATTCAGTTTGCCCAGTTCTTTTTGGTAACTTTCGGCTTCTTTTTTGGCTACGGTAAGTTCTTTGAAGGACAGGGCATTCTCAATTGCGATGCTTACCTGGCTGGCAAACATGGAGAGTAATTCCAGGTCTCGCTCATTGAAAGGTTCATCACCTATTTTATTGATACCCGTGACCCCGCCGAGGAAATGTTTTTTCCCGATCAGGGGCACCATGATGATATTACCGATTTCATCTTTCCACTGTTCACGCTCGGTTTCATCTAGTTCATCAAGCATACCCCGCCACCAGGGGCGCTTGTTTTTCCAGACCCAGCCACAGACACCAAAGTTTATAGGTAAGCTTTCGCCTACTACTTCATCAACGTCTTCGCCGGCTCCGGCAATATAGGTGTAATCAGTACAGTCTTCATTCAAAACTGGGATAAGCAGGGTTTTGGTATTGAGTAATGTGCGGGCACGATCTGCGATCAGCTGCATGACTTTATCGAAGTCGAGCTGACTACTTACCGCATCGGTCGCCTCTTTTAATAAAGCGATCTCGGTTTCACGTTGTCGCAGTGCCTGACGGAGTTGTGCAAGCTCTTGCTCTTGTGGCGATTGCCGGTTTGCTGTCATTATTTTCTTTTAACATTATTTTCAATAGTTTAAGTATCGGCAGGATGACTATTGAAAATAGTTTTTTTGCAGAAAATATAGACGCAATTCACCCCTGATATACAGGGGATATTCGGGGGGAAAAAATCACCAGAATATGAATTAAGTTACTGTATTGTTTGAGCTTTAAGTGAGGCGGTGGCCTGACAGACAGACCCAGTCTTCTTCCTGACGCCAGAGCTGAATTGTAAAAAACTGTGAATAGGTTTGAATCAGCTCATCAGCCTGGGTTTGCAGGATACCGGAGAGCACGATCTGTCCCTGTGGTTTAACTCGTTCGGCCAGTAGCGGGGCCAGTTCATGCAGGGGGCCGGCAAGAATATTGGCCAGTAGCAGATCAACACTTGCAGTCGGGGCGTCTTCCGGTAAACAGGTCTGAATCAAATCAGTCACCTGATTGGCTTTCGCATTTTCTCGCGTGGCTATCAAAGCCTGGGGATCGTTATCGATGGCAATGGCCTTTTGCGCACCCAGCTTGCAGGCCGCAATGGCCAGGATACCTGAGCCACATCCATAGTCGATGACGTCTTTATTTTCCGGCGGGTTTGCATCAAGCCAGGACAGACACATGGCGGTGGTCGGATGAGTTCCGGTACCAAAAGCCAGACCGGGATCGAGCATGATGTTGACGGCATCGGGTTCTGGTGGTGTGTGGTTGCTTGGGCAAATCCATAAACGCTGGCCAAATGACATGGGTTTGAAACTGTCCATCCAGGCACGGACCCAGTCCTTGTCTTCAAGTGGGTTGAGTTGATGTGGAGGCAGGGTTCGGTCGGCGCAGGAGTTTTTGATCTGCTTGAGTACGGCATCCATATTGGCATCCGCTTCAAACAGTCCACAGACCCAGGTCAGGTTCCACAAGGGTGTGGTTCCTAATGGGGGTTCAAATAAAGGCTGGTCGGCGGCATCCTGCATAGTCACGGCACTGGAACCGGCTTTTTCCAGTAACTCAGCTAGATGATCCGCCTGTTCAGAAGGGACTTCGAATTTTAGTTGCAACCACATAAAGTCAGTTACGAGTGGCGAGTGACGAGTAACAGGAAAAACCAGGCTTGGGCATTTTATTAATTTTTAGTGTGGTTATACTTTTTATTAACACTTGTCGCTTTGTAACTCGTCCCTCGTCACTGGATTTTATTGCTCTTGCTCAAGTTTCTTTTCCAGGTAGTGAATATTGGTGCCACCGGCCTGGAAGCCGGAGTCACGGAACAGGCGTTGCTGTAAGGGGATATTGGTTTTGATCCCTTCAATAACGACTTCACTTAAAGCACCGAGCATACGAGCAATAGCAACATCACGGGTTTCACCATGACAAATCAGTTTACCGATCATGGAATCATAGAATGGTGGAACACGATAGCCGTTGTAGATATGGGTATCGACGCGCACACCGGGACCACCGGGCGCATGGTATGACGTGATCGTGCCTGGACTAGGCATAAAGTTGTCCGGGTCTTCTGCGTTGAGTCGACATTCCATCGCATGGCCGTTGATCTTGATGTCACTTTGTTTGTAGGACAGTGGTTCGCCAGCCGCAATACGCAGTTGTTCTTTGACAATATCCACGCCGGTAATCATTTCAGTCACGGGATGCTCAACCTGAACGCGGGTGTTCATTTCGATGAAATAGAACTCACCATCTTCATAGAGGAATTCAAAGGTACCGGCTCCGCGGTAACCAATGTCACGGCAGGCCTGGGCACAGCGCTCACCAATTTTTTCACGCATCTCTGGGGTAATACCCGGTGCCGGGGCTTCTTCAATCACTTTCTGGTGACGACGCTGCATGGAACAATCACGCTCCGCCAGATGAATGGCATTGCCGTGTTCATCGGACAAAACCTGAATTTCAATATGACGAGGATTGCCCAGGAATTTTTCCATGTAGACAACATCATTATTGAAGGCCGCACCGGCTTCGGCTTTTGTTAACGAGATAGAATTTAATAAAGCGGCTTCGGCATGCACGACGCGCATACCACGTCCACCACCGCCACCAGCAGCTTTAATAATAATGGGATAACCAATGCCGCGAGCCAGTTTGATATTGGTTTCGTCATCCGTACCCAGTGGGCCATCGGAACCGGGTACGGTTGGCACGCCGGCTTTTTTCATCGCCTTAATAGCAGCAACCTTATCACCCATCATACGAATGGTTTCTGGTCTGGGGCCGATGAAAACAAAACCACTTTCCATGACACGTTCAGCAAAGTCAGCGTTTTCCGAGAGGAAACCATAACCCGGATGGATACCTACCGAGTCAGTAACTTCTGCCGCGCTGATAACAGCCGGTACATTTAGATAACTATCCATGGAAGAGGCTGGGCCTATACAGACAGACTCATCAGCAAGACGCACATGTTTAAGATCACGATCGGCGTCAGAGTGTACCGCCACAGTTTTAATACCTAACTCACGGCAGGCACGTAAAATACGTAGTGCGATTTCTCCGCGGTTGGCAATCAGAATTTTATCAAGCATATTTTTTTCTTTACACAGTAAGCCTGCAAACAGGCATCAGTATTCTATTCAGGTGATCAGGGGCGATCTGTTGTTGTTAAATAAAGCCAGCTTTAATCAATCACAAACAGAGGCTGGTCATATTCAACAGGCTGACCATTTTCAACCAGGATGGCTTTGATCGTGCCAGCCTTATCCGCTTCAATCTGGTTAAGCAATTTCATGGCTTCAATAATGCATAAGGTATCGCCAATATTAACTGACTGTCCCACCTCAACAAAAGTTGAAGCACCGGGTGAAGGTGCACGATAGAAAGCACCAACCATCGGTGACTTCACTACATGACCGTCAAGTGCCGGGGCCTTTTCTTCGGCGGCCGGAGCGGCAGGAGGCGCTGCTGGTGCAGCAACAGGAGCTGGCGCGGCGAACTGAACCGGGGCGGCAGGAGCCGCTGTATGTGAATAGCGACTGATGCGAACTGATTCTTCGCCTTCCTGAATTTCAATTTCAGCAATACCGGATTCTTCCAGTAGTTCAATAAGTTTTTTTACTTTTCTGATATCCATGACAATCTAGCCTGTGTTTGTAATTGGATTAATTCTTCAAGCGCTGTTATTTCAATTTTTCTATGACAGCCTGAAGCGCCAGGTTATAGCCAAATGCACCAAGTCCGCTGATAACACCACTCGCCAGATCCGAAAAATAGGAGTGCTGACGAAAGGGTTCACGGGCATGGACATTGGACAGATGTATTTCAATAAACGGGATGCCAACAGCGGCCATGGCATCACGTAAAGCGACACTGGTATGGGTAAAGGCGGCCGGGTTAATAATAATGTGCTGGACGTTATCGATCCTGGCCTGATGAACCGCATCGACCAGTGTATGTTCGGCATTACTTTGTAAACAGCGAAGATCATGACCCGCTTTTTGGGCCATTTCTGTCAGAGTTTGATCAATTTCTGCAAGGGTGGTGGCACCGTAATGATCCGGCTCACGAGTACCGAGCAGGTTAAGATTGGGGCCATGAATGAGCAGCAGATTCGCCATATAAGTATTTTTTTACTCAGGTATAAGGGTTTAACGTCTAATTAACCGAAAATCAACTGAGAATAGCCGAAGATCAGCGCAAGATAGTGGAAGTTATGCGCTATGATTTCGACGAATCAGGCTAATTGTGCACTATGAATCCGGGCTTGTCCAGAAACTTGTGAGTTCACAGCATTTCAGCGCAGATCCTAGCAAGTTTGGCGGAGTCTTAACTAGGAACCGGTTCACACTGGGTAAAATAATAGCAATTCAGGCTAAATGAGGGGAGAAATCAGGGCTTCCGCTTCCTGGTAGTTTAATTCCTTGCGAAGAAGATGAGTAACCTGGCCTTTGCGGTTGATGATCACCGTATACGGTAAGGCTCCCAGGTGGTTGCCAAAATCTTTGGCAAGCTGAATGCCTTTTTCTTCCCCCATCAGGATGGGGTAATCAATACCCAGTGGATCGACAAAGTCGATCACGCTTTGTTTGTTATCAACCGCGATCCCTACAATCGTAAAACCTTTGTCTTTGTAATCGGTGTAGAGTTTTTCAAAGGCGGGCATCTCACTGCGACAGGGAGGGCACCAGGTGGCCCAGAAGTTGACCATCACAACCTGTCCATTCCACTCATTAATATGTCGAAGCTGATCTTCCAGATCGTACAGGCTGAAATCTGGGCGTTGGGTTACGGTGAGCTGGTTTGACTTTTTTGTCTGAGAAGAATCGGTTTGAGCAAAGTAATAGCCAGCAGTAAGACTGGCGATGGCTGCAATCAGGATTGCAATAACTTGTACAGGTTTAAGCATGACTGATCACTAACCGCTCAGATATCTTTTAAAACATTTTGCAGATGCTGTTCGAAGGCATCGGCTTTCATTGCACCAACAATTCGTTGAGTGCGAATTTCCTGACTCTGTGTATCAAAAAACAGAATGGCAGGGGGTAACAGTACACGGGTGCTTTTCATCAAGGTTTTATCGGCTTCATCCATGACGGTCACATCAGCCTGTAGCAGGACATAATTCTTTAACTGTGCCTGTACATTGGCTTCTGGGAAAACATACCTCTCATACTCTATGCAGTAGGTACACCAGTCTGCATAGAAATCAAGAATCACCGGTTTACCCTGAGCTTTGGCACTGGCAAGTTCTTTTTGTAAATCGTCAGCGGATTTAATGCGTTTAAAATGAACCTGCTGAGTGGCTTCCCCAGATGATGAGCCAATAACTTTTGCGGTTAGCTGTGAGCCATGCAATGGTCGGGTCACATCACTTGCTCCCGTAAGTCCACCTAACATAACAATCAGGCCGTAAATAAATACAACGGTACCGAATCCTTTCCAGAGTTTACGCCAGCCACTGGCGGTGGCTTCCAGTGTTTGCATCGCGCCCATATAGATAGAAGCCACAATCAGCAGGATGGCCCAGAGCATCATGGTTAAGGTTGGCGAGAACAGATGTGGCATACGTTCGAGTAGAACAATCACTACACCAAGGAGTAATACACCGCCAATGGCTTTGACGACATTCATCCAGCCTCCGGCTTTTGGTAACAGGGCACCACCACTGGCTCCAACCACAAGTAAGGGTAAGCCGATACCATTACCAAACAGGAACAGGTATAAAAAGCCAAGGAACCAGTCACCGGAACCGGCCGCATAGCCCAATGCGGCAATCAGGAAGGGGCCGCCACAGGGACCAATGATCAGGCCAGATAAAACGCCCATAATCGCGACGCCGAGCAGGTTGCCACTTTGTTGACGGCGACTGATTTCATTAATTCGATTTTGTAATGCGGCTGGCATTTGCACATTGAAAAATCCAAACAGGGCCAGTGCCAGTAAAATAAAAATAAAGGCAAAAGGTAATAACAACCAGGGACTCTGGAAGTAAGCCTGAATACCAATGCCGCCACCGATAGCACCCATGATGGCACCCATAATGGCAAAGGTCAGAGCCATGCCTTCGACATAAACCAGGGACAAACCAAAGCTGCGACCAAAGGTGGCTTTCTCTCCCTGGCCGACGATGATACTGGAAAGAATCGGAATCATCGGATACATACAGGCGGTGAAAGCAACGACCAGGCCCCAGCCGAATAACAATAACAGGCTCATGGCCAGGCCACTGGATTGCAGTTGGCCCAGGTAATCATCCTGGCCTGTTGTAGAAGTTTGATTTGTCTGAGAGGCGAAAGATGAGGTGGATGCAGAATCAGTACTTTCACCCGTTGAGAGCTGCTGAGTAAAGGGTAAGTTAAAATTCAGATCTTTCTTAATAGGGGGATAACAGATTCCGGTTTTTTCTGCACAGCCCTGGTATTCAACGTGCAATATTAAATCACTGGCAGCCTGAACAAATCGTTGCAATGGAACCTGCACTTCAAATGATTTTTGGTAAACGTCGATAACACCGAAGAATTCATCTTTTTTACTTTTGCCAGCCGGTAATTCAATATTACCTAATTCAATATTCTGGCCTTCTTTAATAGTGATTTTTACCTTGTCACGATAGAGGTAATGATCCGGGGCAATATTCCACATGAGCCTGATGGTATTGGCATCGTCCAGTTTGCTGGAGAACTGAAAGGCAACGTCGGGGTCCAGAATGTCGTCATCCCCACCCATTCCGGCACCACCCATGCCAAGGCTATCACTGAGGGAGGCCAGAGATTTCAGGGCAGTTGACTGTTGCTCAACAGCGGCAACCATAGCTGGGAGTTTGAGTTTTACTTTTTGAGTATGGGGGGGATAGCAGACACCAATTTCGGCACAGCCCTGTGATTTGGCGATCAGGGTGAATTCTCGAATGTCTGGATTATCACGAACAAGTGGAACTGAAATATTTACCTTCTTCTGGTAAACCTGTATTTCGCCAAAGAATTCATCCTGCTTGGTTTTGCCTTTGGGAAGCTCAATATTGCCGATACTGATACCCGGGGTGTCACTGGCGAAGCTGATTTTGTTGCGATAGAGGTAGTAACCTTTGGCTACGTCCCATTGTGCTTTAACACGATCACTCCCTTCAATACTGGCACTGAAGGCATAGGCAACATCTGGCTCCAGCAGTTCATCCTGAGCATAGGCGGTGGTCAGGTTGAGAAAAAGAAACAGTATCCAAAGGGCGTTTTTCATTCTATTGTTCCAGTGAGGTGTTAATCCAGTTCAGGTAGTCTTTAAGACCAGTATCTACAGAGACTCCGATGATTTCGGGAAGTTCATAGGGATGAAGCTGTACGATAGTCTGCTCCAGCGCTTGAAATTGCTCTTTTCGGGTCTTAATAAGTAGTAAGACTTCATTATCGCGTTCAATATTCCCTTTCCAGGCATAAATTGACCGGATTTTGGGGAGGATATTAACGCAAGCCGCCAGTTTTTGACTGACCAGTACTTCGGCAATGGACTCAGCCACCGCTTCATCCGGACAGGTATTCAACACAAGGAGATGTGGCGTTTCAGTCATGGGGCAAAAGATAGCAGCATACAAGCGGCCAGCGCAAAGTTATAATCATCTCAAACCTTTAAGGTCATATTTTTAACATGTCTTTTTTTCGCATTCTTTTTTTATTGTTTCTTACTATTCCGCTGATTGAAATATACCTCCTGATCCAGGTTGGTGAAGTGATTGGTGCTCTGAGTACAGTGTTTCTGGTTGTTGCTACCGCCGTTCTCGGTGTCTGGTTGCTGCGGTGGCAGGGGTTAATGACCATGACCAAGGTACAAACCACATTGGCAAGAGGGGAATTACCGGCTTTACCCATGATAGAAGGAGTGACGCTTCTGATTGCCGGGGCACTGTTACTGACGCCGGGGTTTTTTACCGATGCTATTGGCTTCACCTTGTTAGTACCCCCGTTGCGGCAAAAGCTGGCACAAGCACTGTTGCGGCAGGGCATGTTTAGTGCGGGAGCCGGTTTCTCTCAGGGCGGTTTTTATCAGCATGAGTCTCGCCAATCCGGAGAAGGACATTCCGGGCCACGTGTGATTGATGGCGAGTGTGAACATCGAGATGAGAAATAATCACACATAAATGAAAAATAATTTCGATTTTTCCTTGAAATCGGGACGCGCTGACACCACTTTGAGTGTGAACTGACTTATCGTAGGTTTCAGATTTTAATTATCCAATAACTGAAAACCGGTCATGGCCTGATTTTTAGCGGGACTTGACAGCGATGAGCAGGTGATTATGATTGGCACTCTCTGAGATAGAGTGCTAATAAATTTTTCACTGAAATCTGGATTCAGGTTTTGGGAAAGCATATTTTAAGTTTTTGAATTTTATATTTAATTGGGATTTTACCAGGAGAGTCAAAGAATGAAAATCCGTCCATTGCATGATCGTGTGATTGTTCGCCGTATGGAAGAAGAACGTACTTCTGCCGGCGGTATTGTTATTCCTGATGCGGCTACTGAAAAGCCAGCACAGGGTGAAGTCATTGCCGTAGGTGATGGCAAGATTGCTGATAGCGGCAACGTAATACCGATGCAGGTCAAAACGGGTGACAAAGTATTGTTCGGTAAATATTCCGGGAATGAAGTCAAGGTTGAAGGTGAAGAACTGCTGGTGATGCGTGAAGAAGACATCATGGCCGTTGTTGAAGGCTAATCGAAGAAACCGAACAAACTAATCAAACTATTAAGAATTTACAGAGGTAAATCACAATGAGTGCAAAAGAAGTAAAATTCGGTGATGACGCGCGCCACCAGATGCTGGCCGGTGTGAACGTTCTTGCTAATGCCGTAAAAGTTACATTGGGTCCTAAAGGCCGTAACGTTGTTCTGGACAAAAGTTTTGGTGCTCCTACCATCACTAAAGATGGTGTGTCTGTTGCAAAAGAAATCGAACTGGATAACAAGTTCGAAAACATGGGTGCCCAGATGGTTAAGGAAGTATCTTCACAGACTTCTGACGTTGCTGGTGACGGCACAACAACTGCAACCGTTCTGGCTCAGTCTATCCTGACTGAAGGCATGAAAGCGGTTGCTGCTGGCATGAACCCAATGGATCTAAAACGCGGTATTGATAAAGCGGTTGGTGTCGCTGTTGCTGAACTGCAGAAAATGTCCAAGCCCTGTGCAGATGACAAAGCTATCGCTCAGGTTGGTACTATTTCAGCTAACTCCGATAATGAAATCGGTGACATCATTGCTGAAGCCATGGGTAAAGTGGGTAAAGAAGGTGTTATCACTGTTGAAGAAGGTTCTGGTTTTGCCAATGAACTGGATGTGGTTGAAGGTATGCAGTTTGACCGTGGTTACCAGTCACCTTACTTCGTCAACAACCAGCAGAACATGACGGCTGATTTAGAGGATCCTCTGGTTCTGTTATTCGATAAGAAAATTTCTAACATTCGTGACCTGCTTCCAGTACTGGAAGGTGTTGCAAAAGCCGGTAAGCCTTTGCTGATTATCGCTGAAGATGTTGAAGGTGAAGCCCTGGCTACCCTGGTTATCAACAACATGCGCGGCATTGTTAAGGTTTGTGCGGTTAAAGCACCTGGTTTTGGTGACCGTCGTAAAGCCATGCTGGAAGACATTGCTATCCTGACGGGTGGTACGGTAATTTCTGAAGAAGTTGGCCTGTCTCTGGAAAAAGCAACGCTGGATGATCTGGGTAATGCGAAGAAGATCATTATCACTAAAGAAGAAACTACGATTATTGATGGTGCGGGTCAGGCCTCTGACATCGAAGCTCGCGTCAACATGATTCGTACACAGATGGAAGAAACGTCTTCTGATTACGATCGTGAAAAACTTCAGGAACGTGTAGCCAAACTGGCTGGTGGTGTTGCGGTTATTAAAGTGGGTGCCGCCACTGAAGTTGAAATGAAAGAAAAGAAAGCTCGCGTTGAAGATGCATTGCATGCAACTCGTGCTGCGGTTGAAGAAGGTATCGTTCCTGGTGGTGGTGTTGCCCTGATTCGCGTACTGCAATCATTAAACGACCTCAAAGGTAATAACCACGATCAGGACATCGGTATTAATATTGCCCGTCGTGCTATGGAAGAACCTATGCGCCAGATTGCATCTAATGCTGGTGATGAAGCTTCTGTTATCGTAAACAACATCAAGGAAAACAGTGGTAACTATGGTTACAATGCTGCAACAGGTGAATACGGCGACATGATCGAAATGGGTATTCTGGATCCAACTAAAGTAACTCGTTCTGCTCTGCAGAATGCGGCTTCTGTTGCTGGTCTGATGATTACTACTGAAGCGATGGTTGCTGATAAGCCTTCTGATGAAGGTGCCGGTGGTGGTATGCCTGATATGGGCGGCATGGGTGGTATGGGAGGAATGGGCGGCATGATGTAATGCCTCTCTAATACTCTTAAGCTTATCCAAAGCAAAAGATAAAAAGCCCCGCCAGAAATGGTGGGGCTTTTTTTTTGGGTATGTATGGTATATTAGAAAAAACAGTATTCTAAACTTGAGGTTGATTGATGACAGAATTTACAAATGGTTACAAGGAACTGGATCATTGCCGAGTGTGCAAAAATACAGATCTGACAACCTATCTTGATCTGGGCAATATGCCTCTGGTTAATAGTTATGTGACCGCAGATGATGATGAGAAACCTTGCGACCGTTATCCTCTGGCTATAAATTACTGTCCAGAATGTAGTATGTCTCAACTTAGTATTGTAGTTGACCCTTCAATTATGTTTAAGAACTATTTCTATCGCTCATCAATTTCCCAGACTTTTGTTAACCATTGTGCTGAGTATGCTGAGAATTCAGCAAGAAGATTTAGCTTCAGGGAATCGGATCTGGTTGTAGATATTGCCAGTAATGATGGGGCCTGTTTGCGCGAGTTCAAAAAACAGGGAGTGAAAGTACTGGGTGTTGATCCAGCTGAGAACCTGGCAAAAATTGCTATTGAGTCTGGTGTTCCAACCGTCGCCAAATTCTGGAATGCTGATACCGCCAAACAGCTATTGGCTGATCACGGCAAGGCGAAAATGATTACGGCTATGAATGTTTTTGCCCATGTTGATGACCTGGATTCATTTTTGACGGGCGTTAATACATTGCTTGATGATGATGGCGTGTTCGCTATTGAATGTCCGTATATGTTCAATTTTATGACCAATACAGAGTTTGATACGACCTATCATGAGCATCTCTCCTATTTCCTTTTGAAACCCATTAAACATCTTGTTGAACGTCATGGGTTCGAAGTGTTTGATGTCATGACGATGAATATTCATGGTGGGAGTATTCGGGTTTACGTAAAAAAGAAAACCTCAAAAGCCTGGGATATTTGCTACCAAAATATCGATAAGTTACTACTTATGGAGGAAGAAACTGGTTTCCATAAATTGAATACTTATATGCACTTTTCTGAGGCAGTAAAAAATATAAAAGAAGATATGGTTAATCTTATTCGATCGTTAAAAGCCGAGGGCAAAAAGATAGCTGCATATGGTGCTTCTGCAAAAGGAAATATCCTTTCAAATTATTGTGGTCTGGGTAAATCTGATATTGACTATATAATTGATGATACTCCTGAGAAACAGGGTTATCTTGCACCCGGGCATCATATTCCAATCGTAGCTTTTGAGCAGCTAAAAAAAGATCCACCAGATTTCCTTATACTCCTTGCCTGGAATTTTTCCCACGAGCTAATGAATAAAACGTCGGCTTACCAAGGCGAAGGTGGGAAGTATATTATTCCGATCCCTCAGGTTAAAATTGTTCCTGAATAAAACCAGTTTAGATATTTTTATTTAAACCAGCGATGAATTCTCTTTTGCACTGAAAATATATGTTTATGGTTTAGTAATTGATTGCGTAACCGTGAACCTGAAATGTGCATCATGGTACAGGTAGTTTGTATCCAGCGAGGAGCAAAGGCACGTTGGTATTTTTTTATAAAACTTTTACGTAGATTATTAAATGTAAATGGAGAGCTCTCGTCTGCTTTTTTTCCAACACCTCTAACTGACTCGCCACCTGCATGATGTAAGTGAAAATCAACTACGTAGCTTGAATATCCCATTATGTCGGCGAGCAGACACAGGTCAATATCATAGAAATGAAAGCCTCTCAAATCCCGTGACAGGCCAATATGTGCTTCACGTTTTATCAGCATAAAATTCCCGTCGACACAGGTTACTTTGGCCGGTAAATTTCCAATTGTGACGTTTTCACCATATGGGTAGTCCGTAATCCTGACGGCCAGTTTCCCAGGTACAATGCCTCCAGCATTTCCAAGAATAGCCCAGTTAGGATCAAGTTGATCCATCTCAGTGATAACCTGTTCTAGTTGCGGGCGTTTGTGATCGTGTAGGAGAATATCCTGATGGCTGAGTATTAAATATTTACCGCGAGCGATATTGAAAAAATTTCTGGTGCCAGTATAGGCATCATGTTTATTGGTGTTGGAGTTATCGACATAGAAAAACTCAGTATTTTCAATTGTAAATCCAGCCTCTAGATAGGATTTCAGCATATCTCTGTATTGTTCATGATCTGTCACCAGGGAGAAAACTGAAAAGGAGGGTGTATTCTTTTCTTTAATACTGTCTATTTCGACTGCGGGACTGAATGTATTCATGTTTGTCTGAGAACTACTGATGTGAGTTGGGATTTAGATGATTATATACAATTTAAAACAGGATATAACCAGATAAAAGCTGGAAATGTAGAACTTTTCAAAATACGTTATCGGACGGTCTCATAGTCGACTGGATATATCGCATATAAAAATGACGGGGGATGGCGAGAGTCAAATTGTGATACGCCGCGTTATTTTGTGTTTGTGATAAAGTAGAAGTACTTGAGCAAGTTGAATTCAAAAAATGGTTTGCATAAATATGGCAACAGTTGAAAGTTCGATTATACAACTCCCTGAAACACTACAACCAGTAGTCAGTCAGTCCTGGCAGGAGTGGCTAACAGTAGCCAGGTCGGCAGGCATTTCTATTGAGAAATGGGATGAAACAGTTGCCGAAACACTCCCGCTTGTCTGGGTCTCGAGTGATTTTGTTACTAATACCTGTGTTCGACATCCGCTATGGATGTCTGGCTTGATTGAGTCAGGAGATCTATTAAGTTCTTTTTCTCTGGATAAATGGCAGGAGTGCTGGTCCGAGTCTGTTGAGCACGTTATTGATATGGATAGTCTGCAACAGGTTCTACGCCAGTTCCGTAACCGAGCCATGCTACGTATTATCTGGCGTGACATTGCCGGCTGGGCAGATCTGGCTGAAACCACGCGAGATTTATCATGGTTAGCCGAGACCTGTATTGATGGAGCAATGGAAAAACTCTATCAGTGGCAATGCGAAGAATCAGGTACTCCCGTTGATGAACATAACCAGCCGATGCACATGGTCGTGATAGGTATGGGGAAACTGGGGGCGTATGAGCTTAATGTGTCATCAGACATTGATCTGATTTTTGCCTATGCCGAGGATGGTGAGATTCAGGAACCACGTCCATTAAGCCATGCTCAATTTTTTACTCGTCTTGGACAGAAGTTGATCCAGGCGCTGGATAATAATACGGCGGATGGTTTTGTTTTTCGGGTTGATATGCGGTTGCGACCTTTTGGCGATAGCGGTGCCCTGGCGGCCAGTTTTGCCGCCATGGAAAATTACTATCTGATTCATGGTCGTGAATGGGAACGTTACGCTCTGATCAAAGCGCGTGTCGTTGCTGGAGATCGGGTTACAGGGCAGGAGCTAATGGAAACCTTGCGGCCTTTTATCTATCGACGCTATCTCGATTATGGTGCTTATGACTCACTGCGTGAAATGAAAGCCATGATCATGCGTGAGGTGAAACGCAAGAGTATGCAACACAACGTTAAACTGGGTGAGGGCGGCATCCGCGAAGTTGAGTTTATTGCCCAGGTTTTTCAGCTTATTCGGGGCGGAAGTGATCCTGCATTACAAACGCAGAGCCTGTTCACCGTTCTGGATCATCTGGCCCAGCAGGAGGTTTTGCCTGCAGCTACGGTCGAAGATTTAAAGACAGGTTATATATTCCTGCGCACGACCGAGCACCGTTTGCAGGAAGTTGCCGACCAACAAACGCATGTTTTGCCAGAAGATGAGCTGGCTCGTTTACGTCTGGCCTATTCTATGGGATATGCTGACTGGGCAACATTTTCTGATGCTTTACAGTGCCAACGAGAGAAAGTCGCCGAACACTTTGCCAGTGTCTTTGAGTCCCCTCAAACCGAAGAACAGGATGAATCGACCCAGCATGCTGAGCTGGCCGCGTTATGGCATTCCGGGCTTGAGGCCGAACAGTTAAGTCCACTGCTGGGAGAAGTCGGTTATCAGGAGTGTGATGAAATATTTCGCCGTTTACAGACCTTTCGCTATGGCCATTGCTATCGTGCTTTGACGAGCACCGGACGTAAACGTCTGGATCAACTTATGCCGATGATAATAGGCGCGGCGGGTCAATCAGATCTGCCTGACGTAACCCTGATTCGATTACTGGATTTACTGGAACGGATTGCCCGTCGTAGTGTGTACCTGGCCTTGTTAATTGAATACCCGCTGGCGCTGTCACAACTGGTCAAGCTCTGTGCGGCCAGTCCCTGGGTTGCACGCTACCTGAGCCAGCATCCGATTTTGCTGGATGAATTGCTTGATCCTCGCAGTCTTTATGCACCACCAGATAAGGCCTCTCTGGCCAGTGATTTACATCAGCAGATGCAGACTATTGATGCTGAAGATATGGAACGGGCCATGGATGGTTTGCGTCATTTTAAACACAGTAATGTTCTACGAGTGGCTGCTGCGGATATGGTCGGCGCGTTACCCTTGATGAAGGTGAGTGACCACCTGTCCTGGATTGCCGAGGCATTGCTGGAAGAAGCCCTGTCATTGGCCTGGAATGATATGACCTCTCGTCATGGTCGGCCTGTAACACAGGGGGACGATCCTGATGCTAAAGGCTTCGTCATTGTGGGTTATGGCAAGTTAGGGGGGCTGGAGCTGGGCTATGGTTCCGATCTGGATCTGGTGTTTCTACATGGTGGTGAAGATCCGAATCAGATGACCCAGGTGGAACGGGATGAAGAAAAGTCTCTGCCACTGAGTATTTTTTATGCACGCCTTGGTCAACGCCTGATTCATTATCTGACCACTCTGACCTCAGCCGGAATGTTGTATGAGATTGATATGCGTCTGCGCCCGGATGGCGCGTCAGGTATGTTGGTCAGTACGGTGAGCGCCTTTGCGGCCTATCAAACGGATAAAGCCTGGACCTGGGAACATCAGGCTCTGGTTCGTGCCAGACCGGTCGCCGGAGATGGGCAAATTGCGGGACAGTTTAAACAGGTTCGTCAGACCGTGCTTTGTCAGGAGCGGGATCGAGAAAAACTGCGTACGGAAATTGTGGAAATGCGCCAGCGCATGCGTTCAGAACTGGATAAGTCGACGTCTGAATTATTCGATGTAAAACAAGGGGTTGGTGGAATTGTCGATATTGAATTTATTGTTCAGTATGCGGTGCTGGGGTGGGGGCATGAATACCCTGAGTTGGTGGTCTATACCGATAATATTCGTATCCTGGAAGCCATGGTCAATACCGGTTTAATGTCAGAGGCGGACAGCCAGTTCCTGAATCAGGCCTATCAGGAGTACCGTGGCCACCTGCATCGCATGGCCTTGCAGGAACAAAGTGGTGTCGTGGAAAATACAAAATTTCAGCCTTTACGCGAGCAGGTTAGTCGCATACGACAACAATGGCTGGATACAGATTAATAAAAAACAGAAATACGACAAACGCTTTCATATCTAATAGAATACGCGCTTTAGCGCTGGCGATTTAATTTCAGGAGAGTTGAAGTATGTCGATGTCTGACAGAGATGGTTTGATCTGGTTTGATGGGGAAATGGTTCCCTGGCGTGAAGCCCAGACACATGTATTAACCCATACCCTGCATTATGGCATGGGGGTATTTGAGGGTGAGCGTGCCTATAAAACCGAACAGGGTACTGCAATCTTTCGTTTACAGGCTCACACCGATCGCCTGTTCCGTTCAGCCCATATTCTGGGCATGGACATTCCTTACGATCATGAGACCATCAACGAAGCAACCAAAGCGGCAGTACGCGAGAACAATCTGGATACGGCTTATATTCGTCCTATGTGTTTTTATGGTTCCGAAGGGATGGGCTTAAGAGCGGATAATCTCAAGGTACATACTATCGTCGCAGCCTGGGAATGGGGTTCCTATCTGGGTGCTGAAGGCATGGAAAAAGGGATCCGTATCAGAACCTCTTCATTTACCCGTCATCATGTCAATGTCACTATGTGTAAAGCCAAGGCCAATGGGAACTATATGAATTCCATGCTGGCGCTGCAGGAAGCCTTGCGTGATGGATATGATGAGGCCCTGCTGCTGGATGTGGATGGCTTTGTTGCTGAAGGCAGTGGTGAGAATATTTTTATCGTCAGAAACGGGGTGCTTTATACGCCGGACTTAACTTCGGCCCTGGATGGCATTACTCGTGACACTTTATTCAGTCTGGCGAAAGATAATGGCCTGGAAATTCGCGAGAAACGTATTACACGGGATGAAGTTTATATTGCTGATGAAGCCTTTTTTACTGGCAGTGCGGCCGAAGTCACGCCGATTCGTGAACTGGATGGGCGTGCTATCGGTAATGGTGGTCGCGGTCCGATCACCGAAAAATTACAAAGCCAGTATTTCGATCTGGTCCACGGACGTCTTGATAAGTTAGGTGACAAGTACAGCTCGTGGCTGGATTATGTGGCTTAATGGTAAAGATATCATTATTAAATTAATTAGCTGTTGTTAGTGAAACTCAATTGAGGGCATGACTTATGAGTAATCCGGTGAGCAATCAATCAGGCTCAACAAACAAAAAATTGCTACAGGCTAATGCGGTCAGCCGTTATGAAATAACGAAGGATGATCTACCCTTACACTGCCCAATGGACAATATGACTTTATGGAATTCTCATCCACGGGTGTTCTTACCGGTTGAGGAAACCGGGGAAGCCAGGTGTCCTTATTGTGGCGCAGTTTATGTTTTAAAAGATCAGATTGCCTGAGTTAAGCCATAGAATGAATCAACAGCTTCCTGATTTTAGTTCTGCCAGAGTTCTGGTGGTCGGTGATTTAATGCTGGATCGCTACTGGCATGGTGATACTTCACGTATTTCTCCAGAAGCACCGGTGCCTATCGTTCATATTGGTGATGCCGAAGAGCGAGCCGGCGGCGCGGGTAATGTTGCATTGAATATCGCCGCTCTTGGCAGTAAGGCTGTGGTGCTGGGTTTTACCGGTGAAGATGAGGCGGCCAATGCGCTGGAGAAACTCTTACAGGATCATGCCGTCGATTGCCGTTTTCAGAAACTGAGTGATTACGCCACCATTACCAAGTTACGTGTGCTCTCGCGTCATCAACAACTTATTCGCCTGGATTTTGAGGATGGTTTCAAAACGCAGGACCCCACCGACTTACTAAATACCTATAGCTCCAGTCTCACTGATGTTGGGGCGGTAGTGTTGTCAGATTACGGTAAAGGCACACTGGAACAGGTTCAGGCTTTTATTCAGAGAGCTTGTGAGGCCAATGTTCCGGTTCTGGTTGATCCCAAGGGGACGGATTTCAAACGCTATAAGGGCGCGACCCTGCTGACACCGAACATGTCCGAGTTTGAGGCGGTGGTTGGAGCCTGTCATGGTGATGTCGAGATTGTAGAAAAGGCTGAAGCCTTACGTGCCGAGCTGGAACTGGATGCCCTGTTAATCACTCGTAGTGAAAAAGGCATGACCCTGTTACAAAAAGGCCAGCCCGCCATGCATATGCCGACTCAGGCTCGGGAAGTTTATGATGTGACCGGTGCTGGCGATACGGTGATTTCAGTACTGGCCTCAGTATTAGCTGGCGGAGAAACACTGGTAGATGCTACCGCCTGGTCCAATCTGGCCGCCGGTATTGTGGTTGGTAAGCTGGGAACCGCGACCGTCTCGGTGCAGGAATTACAGCGAGGCTTCCGTGAGCAACATGAAGTTGAACAGGGCATGGTGGATGAGGATCGCCTGGTTGCACTGGTGCAGGAGGCCAAAGCCCATGGTGAGAAAGTTATCCTGACCAATGGCTGTTTTGATATTTTGCATGCCGGTCATGTGACTTACCTGGAGCAGGCAGCAACACTGGGTGATCGACTGATTGTTGCGGTGAATGACGATGCTTCGGTTAAGCGCCTCAAAGGTGAGGAACGCCCGGTGAATACCCAGGCTCGACGTATGCGAGTACTGGCTGCACTGGATTGTGTGGACTGGGTTGTGGGTTTTGATGAAGATACGCCGACTCGCCTGATCTGCCGCGTGTTGCCGGATATGCTGGTTAAAGGCGGAGATAACGAGCCGGATAAAATCCCGGGTGGTGATTGTGTGCGTGAAGCCGGAGGGGAAGTACGAGTGTTGACCTATGTCGACAATGTTTCTACCACGGGCATTATCGGCGCTATTCGCTCCAGCGAGAAGGGTGAGTAAAATCCGGCAAATCAATCTTGATGTGATCATATTTGGTGGTGGTGTCGCTGGTCTCTGGTTATTAGCCAGGCTGCGCAAAAAGGGTTATTCCTGTGTGTTGCTGGAAACCGATGCACTGGGTGCAGGCCAAACCCGCTATGCTCAGGGGATTATCCACGGTGGGACCAAATATGCCCTGACTGGTAAAGTTAGTGAGGCCGCACACACAGTGGCCGCTATGCCATCACGCTGGCGAGCATGTTTGAGCGGAGAGGGTGAGCTGGATCTAACCACCGTTAAAGTATTATCTGAATTTCAATATATGTGGTCGACGAGCAACCTGACTTCTCGAATGGCTGGATTTTTTGCCAGCAAGCTCATGCGTAGTCGTACGCAACAGGTTCCGCAGCAAGATTATCCAGCTTTATTTAAAAATCCAAAATTCAAGGGTCAGGTTTATCAACTGGATGAACCGGTGCTGGATGTGTCCACCCTGCTTCAGGCATTAGCCCAAGCGCAAATGGATCAGATCCTGAAAGTGGAGATGAGTGAGCTTGAGTTTGATACGGGAGATTCGGTTAAAGGTGTTCGTGTTCATTCCATAGCAACAGACACAATATTTGAAGCTAGAAAACTGATCCTGATGGCAGGGAAGGGAAATCAGGCCATATTAAAAAAACTAGGACAGCACACACCGACGATGCAGTTGCGTCCATTACAGATGGTTGCTGTACGAGGTGAAGCTTTATCCTCTATTTATGCTCATTGTCTTGGTGCTTCGGCTAATCCTCGTATTACGATCACCAGTCATACTGATAACAAAGGGCAGGTAGTCTGGTATATGGGAGGGCAACTTGCTGAGGAAGGTGTTGGACGAGATTCTGAGGCCCAGGTTGAGGCCGCAAAAAAAGAACTGACCAGGCTGTTTCCCTGGCTGGATTGTTCGGCCTGTGAATGGTTATGTTTGCCGGTTGATCGGGCAGAAGTGAAATTCAAGGATGGAAAACGGCCGGATAATGTATTCGCTGTAGAAAATAATAACGTGATTACGGCCTGGCCAACCAAGCTGGCTTTGTCTCCAGTATTGGCAGATAAAGTAGAAGCCCTGTTGGAACAGGATAACGTTACCCCGAGCCATGATGAGATAAGTGAATCATTAGGCGCGTTTGAACATCCTCAAATAGCCTCTTTACCCTGGCAGGAGGAAACACGGTGGAATTAAGACAACTCGGTTCAACAGGTATCCAGGTCAGTCCTCTGGGTTTGGGAACTGTTAAAATAGGCCGGGATCAACAGGTCAAATATCCGGCTGGATTCAAAATTCCTGATGATAATGCGGTTCGAGATCTGTTGGCTCTGGCATGGGAGCTGGGAATTAATCTGGTTGATACCGCTCCTGCTTATGGCAATAGTGAAGAACGCCTGGGTAATTTGTTACCCCATAAAAATGACTGGGTCATCGTGACAAAAGTCGGTGAGATTTTTGAAAATGGCCAGTCCAGTTTTGATTTTTCCGCTAAACATACCCGCATGAGTGTTGAACGCACTCTGAAGCATCTGGGGCGTGATTACGTGGATGTTGTTCTTGTGCATTCTGATGGTAATGATATGCAGATCATTGAGCAGGAAGCGGTACTGGAAACCCTGGCAGAATTGAAACAGGCTGGTTTGTTGCGGGCCTATGGTATGTCGACCAAGACCTCCGAAGGCGGTTTGTGGGTCGTGGAAAATACGGATGTCGTCATGGCGACCTGTAATCCAGTGGATCTACATGATGAAGCTGTAATTCGCCGTGCTAATGAATTAAATAAAGGTGTGCTGGTTAAAAAAGGCCTGCAAAGTGGTCATGCTGACAAATCAGCAGGTGGCGGTGGTATTGAAGCCGCTTTTGAATATGTGTTTAAACATGCCGGTATTAGCAGCATGATCACCGGTACGATAAACCCGGATCATCTACGAGATAATGTGAGCATGGTCGAAAAGGTGTTAGCAGCACTGTGAGTAAGGCTCGACGGTATCTGATCACAGGCCCAGCCTGGGTGGGCGACATGGTCATGGCTCAAAGCCTGTTTATGACTATCAAGCAAAAATATCCTGATGCAGTGATAGATGTACTGGCACCAGACTGGTCATTACCTTTGCTAGAGCGCATGCCCGAGATACATCGGGCTATCAGTGTTCCTGTCGGTCATGGTGAGTTTGGTTTGTTGGCGCGGTTCAAAATTGGACGAAGCCTGAGAGCCAATAACTACACCCATGCTATTGTACTACCTCGTTCTTTTAAATCAGCGCTGATCCCATTTTTTGCTGGAGCCAGAACGCGGATCGGCTACCGGGGAGAAATGCGTTTTGGCCTGCTTAATGATATCCGAAAACTGGATAAATCTATTTTGAAGCAAACCGTACAACGCTATGTGGCTTTAGGCCTGGAACGTGATGAAGCACTGCCACCAGCCATAATTCCTGAGCCGCATTTACAGGTTGATAACTCCAATCAGGAAAGATTAGTGCAGGAGTTCGGCTTAACTACGGATAAACCTGTTGTTGGGATGATGCCCGGGGCTGAATACGGCCCGGCCAAATGCTGGCCAATTGAAAATTTTGCTAAAACTGCGGCGGATTTGAACGCTAAAGGGTTACAGGTCTGGGTTTTTGGTTCACAGAAAGAGTTTGACCTGGGTGCTCAAATTGAAGGCTCATCTCCTGATATTAAGAATCTATGTGGTAAAACACAGTTGGTAGATGTGGTTGATTTGATTGGGTTGACTGAAAGTGTGGTCAGTAACGATTCTGGTTTGATGCATGTGGCCTGTGCGACCGGGCGAAAAGTTATAGCAATCTATGGATCGACCGATCCGGCTTATACTCCGCCCTTATCAAATAAAGCTAAAATTGTTTATTTAGGTCTGGAATGTAGTCCCTGTTTTGAAAGAACGTGTCGTTTTGGACACTATGATTGTCTGAAAAAAATTGATCCTGAGAGGATTGAAGGTTTGTTATTAGATGGGCATTGATTTTCGTTGGTTTAAATCAAAAGTGATTGATAGTGGTTTTCCTGGAGCCAGTCTGTTTTTATTATTATTTTTGTTCCCGATTTTATCTCTAAGTGTCAGGCACTGGTTAAGTGGTATTTTTTCTTTTATTGTTTTGTTGGGGCTAATTTATGCATGGCGTTCAATGAAAGAACTGTATCACGAAGAAAAAATCCTGTTCGCAATTTTTGGTTTGTATATTTTCAGTATTTTATTATCAAGTACTATCAATGGGTGGACAGAGAGTTCATACCACCGTCTTGGAACAGAGTTTAAATATATGATGTTTTTTCCTGTATATTTATATATTCGGCAGTATCCGGCTGCATGGCGAGGATTGTTGCTTGGTTTGCCTTTAGGGGCAATAGTACTTGGTATACAGGCTATTTATGATGTGTCGGTTCTGAATTTACCTCGAGCATGGGGTATATATGGACCAATTATTTATGGTGATATAGCTGCGATTTTAGCCGGCATTTCACTGATTTTTGTTATTACGAATCACAACTGGTTTTGGCGTGGAATAAATTTTGTTGCAGCAGTAATGGCATTAATTGCTGTATTATATTCAGGCTCACGCAATGCATGGATTGCAATAGTATTGACATTGGTTGTCGTTCCATTAATGGTGGCATCAAGATCGACAATTCGACGAGTAGTTATGGGATACATACTGTTTATACCAATAATGTTTATTGCTATTATGAGTACGCCAGGTGATGTCACTTCAAGGATAGAGGTTGCTACAAATGAAATTAAATCATATTTCAATAATAAATATGATTCTGATAAAGAATTAAATAGTACCTCTGTAGCACTACGTCTTGAATTGTGGCGTACAGCAACGAAGGTATTTAGTGAAAATCCAATTGCAGGTGTAGGGCCGGGTAATATGGGGCTTGCAATGAATGAACTGGTAAATAGAGGGGATGCTCGTAAGGCGGTATATCGTGATCCCGCTGGAGTACGCGGTATTCATGTCCATAATGCCTATTTTGAAGTTTTAGGAACACAAGGTCTGATTGGTATTATAGTATTTATGGCAATGTTAATTTATCCATTGTCTATTTTCATAAAAAATAAAAAGTATGATGTTCGTATTGCGAGTATGGGCGTGGTATTCATGAGTAGCTTTATGGTTTTCTCATTAAGTGAAATTCCTTTTGTTCATGATAATTTTAGTTCGATTTTTCTTATTTATTTAAGTGTGTTTTTTGCCTGGATAATGAATGCCAAATACACAAAACAACAAATCTGAAATTCTAGTCAGTGCTATTGTTATTACTTTAAATGAAGAGGCTTCTATCGAAGATTGCCTTGAATCAGTTGCATGGGCAGATGAAATTATTATTGTTGATTCTGGTAGCACAGACAGTACACTTGATATTGCTCGCAAATATACAGACAAAATTTATATCGAAACTGATTGGCAAGGTTATGGTATTCAAAAACAACGTGCACAGGATAAAGCCAGTGGGAAATGGATTTTATCCATTGATGCTGACGAACGGGTTAGTCCTGAGTTAAAGAAGGAAATTGAAACTGTAATCTCTCAAAGTGATATAGCAGCGTATTCCATGCCAATATTGCCATATTGTTTTGGTCGGTTCATTCGTCACGGAGGCTGGTATCCAGCGCCTAAGGTTCGTTTATATCCACGGGAAAAAGCTCGCTATGGTTCGCAACAGGTACATGAAAAACTGGAATACCATGGTGATGTGCCTGTTAAGCAATTAAACGGCGACCTGCTTCATTATACCTATCGGGATCTGGAACATTATCTGGTTAAGTCTGCACACTACGCCGCTGCCTGGGCTTCGCAACGTGAAGCTAAAGGTAAAAAAGCTTCGTTGTTACAGGGAGCGATTCATGCGCTGACCTGTTTCTTGCGCATGTATATTTTCAGAGCGGGTTTTCTGGACGGTAAACAGGGTTTTCTTTTAGCTGCATTATCGTCGCATTCTACTTTTGTGAAATATGCCGATCTTTGGACGCGACAGCAGCGTTAAATATATAGAGAAACATTTCAGCGCAAAGACGCGGAGACGCAAAGAAATTATTAATACAATTTAGAGAATAATGTCTCGGTTATTAATATTAAAGATATAGTCACACATCTGATTTAAGCAAATATTAATCTTTACACTGTAGAACTGCGCAAGCGTATTTCATTCAGCACTTCCTCGCGTTGCTCAGGTCGCGACTCTGCGTCTTAGCGTTAGGTTTTTAACAGGAATTTTTCACTTATCTGTTTAGCTGCTTCTTTTATGTCAATACTGCTCATATCTTCTTCCTCCGCATTTTCAGGTGGCGAAAAGGCAAGTCGATAGTTATCTGAATTCAGTGTTTGCCAACGACTTGAAATTGCAGAACGCCGTCGAGTGTAAAAACCGACCGTGGGTACATTCAAGGCACCCGCTACATGCAGGGTGCCTGTTGAACCACTAATAAATAGATCTGCAAATTGTAAATGCTCAGCGAATCGGCGTAGCCCCTGTTCTGATAAATAGATTACATGAGGTGTCTTCGGTAGCAATTTTGCCATAGTTTCAGCGCTATGGAATTCAGCAGGCCCACAGGAAATAACAATGGTAAATGGCTTACTGGATTGGAGATGTTGTGCCAGCTTGGCAAATTGGCTGATAGATAAATTTCCAGCCGAACCACCACTACCAGGATGGATAAATATCAGTTTATTTTTTGCTGGTATCTGATTTTTCTGACAGAATTTATTCCGCAGATGTGCAACATGAGATTCTTCAAAATGTAAATAAGGTGGTTGGGTCTTAAGAACAGGACCCAGTCCAATAAGGTGTAAATAATAAGCTGCGAGATCTCGGTTATAAATATATTCAGCTTTTTCAGAACGAGAACGTCTTTGCTTTAATCGATGATTGTAAAATACCTGAGCCAACTTGGTAGCGGGTGCAATTCGCACTGGAATACCAGCAAGATTAGCGGCAAAACCTACTCGTGTAGTTGAAAAAAGGGTAATTACAGCATCATAGTTTTGCTGACGCAATTTATGAACAAGTTGCCAAATATTGTTATCCTTCCCTGGATCCAGGACAATATGGTCAATAAATTCGCAGGCTTCTGCCATGGGTTGGGTATACTCCGGAACCAGAGCATGAATTTCTGTGTTAGGTAAGCTCTGTTTTAGTAATGCAAAGGTTGGAAATGACAACATAAAATCACCCAGTTTGTCATTGCGGACAACTAGAATTTTTTTTGGCCATTTTTTTGGAAGCGTGTTCATGAGTGGAATCATATCGGGATTTAACCCAATTGATAAGATAGTTAAGGTGAATATTTAGTGAATATACGGATCTGGCTGGAACGGGGAGGCTGGGTATCACGACATGCCCGTGAAAAAGCAGCACAGCTGGAATATGAACAGGTCAAAACTATTGCCGTGATTCGTCATGCCGCAATGGGGGACATGGTTTTAACTCGTCCATTTTTACTAGAATTACGTAAACACTTTCCGAATGCTAAAATCACGCTTAGCCTGGTAAGTAACTATACACGTGGAGCACCAGAGGATCTGGCCGACAGAATTCATACTGTTTATGGTAGTGATCGTAAAGATGTATCCAAAAGAGAACAAGTCAAGCAATTAAAAGCCCTGGGACACCATGATTTAATTTTTGACCTGGCGGCAACATCTCGATCATTCTGGTTATGTTTATTAAATTCGGCTGGATTAAAAATTGGCTTTCCTTATCATCAGTTCCAGCGCCGACTGATCTATGATGCTGCGGTATTGCGATCTGATATGAAGTTTGAAGCAGAAACCTTGCTGGATATGTTGAACCTGTTGAGTTTGAAAACAGATTATCCTTTACATTTTGCCATGCCGGGTAAGCCTATGCAGCGCAAACGGCCTTATCTTGTTTATTTTACCAGTGCATCGACAAGTAACAAATGCTGGTCCGCCACACACTTCAGTGAACTTATCTCACAATTATCTGATCAATATTCTGAACATGAACATATCGTACTGGAAGGGATTGCTGAATGGGAATCTATTGATGGAGTAATGAGGGGTCTGCAAGATAAGCAAAATGTGACTCCCTTGCAGTTAGCAAACATAGATGAAACCTTCAGCCTGTTAATGGGCGCGCATCTTCTAGTCAGTAATGATACTGGAATACGACATATGGCCATTGCATCAGAAATTCCTACCGTGGGAATATTTTTTCATACTATTCCTTTTCGGTATTGGCCACGTTTTGGCCTGCATGATGCAGTATTTAACTCCGATGGTAGCCCTCCTGAAGTAGAATCCGTCTTGAACTCTGTAAATAAGATCATGAGTGCTTCATGAACATCCTGATATTGTGTACTTCTGCCGGTCTGGGTGGCCTGGAATTGTATGCCGAACGGGAATGGAACATCCTTAAGCAGAAAGGGCATAAATGTTTTTTTGTTTTGGGTGAGGGCAGCAAGCTATCTGAACGTATAGATGGAAAAAATGAGAGAAATCTTATACTGGGTAAGCGCAATAATAGATTCCCATTAATTTCGGCCAGGAAACTGGCAAATTTTATTGATAAAAATAATATCGACATTGTACATATGCATTGGGGTAAAGACTTAAACCTTGGATCGTTGGCTAAGCGGTTATCAAGGAATAAACCAGGGCTAGTATATAGTCGGCATATGGGGATTACTCGTTCAAAGAGGGACTGGTTACACCGGTTTTTTTATAATCAGGTAGATAAAGTCCTGGTGATTAGTAAGCAGGTATTAAAAGAAGCCTTCACCTATTTACCACTCAGTAAGGAGAAAATTAGTCTGCTTTATCTGGGTGTTCCCGACCCTGTTCAAGGCATTCCAATGTGTGATAACACATTAGGTCTGCCATTTATGAAGCACAATTTTCGCATTGGCATGTTTGGTCGAATTGAACATGGCAAAGGACAGCATCTTCTACTGAAGGCGATGGATGAGCTAGTAAAAGATGATTGTGATATGAGTGCAGTGATCATTGGTCATGTCATGGATACAGAGTATTTTTCAAAGCTGCAATCTACAATTAAGGACAGTAATCTGGGCGACAGAATCGGCTTTATTGATTTCATCGAACAGCCTATGCAAGTTATGCCATGCTTTGATGTAATTGTCTTGCTGACTTATTGTGAAACATTTGGCTTGGTGTTAGTTGAAGCGATGCGGGCGGGTGTTACCGTAATCGGTACCGATGCAGGAGGGGTTCCTGAAATTATTACAAATAATGAAACAGGTATGCTGATTCCTCCTGGAGATATATCTGCACTAGTTGATAACTTACGAATGCTTTACCAGGATGCTGAATTAAAGAACAGGCTTGCACAAAAAGGAAAGTCTAGTGCGGATAAAATGTTTAATGAAACAGAACACTTTAATCAGCTTAATAATGTTCTGATGATGGTTTAGGGCAAGTTAATTATTAAAATTAAATTATGCTAAATACAGTTAACCGAATTCTTTTGATACGTGTCGGTCGTGCCGGTGATATTGTTATGATCACAGCCGCATTATCAGCTATTTTCAAGTGTTACCCGTCAGCAAAGGTTGATGTGATATCTGGTGTCGATGGTAAGCGTGTTTTAAAAAACTACCATCCAAATCTGAATTTTATTTATATATATGATCGCAAGGATTGGTTGGCTTTCCTAAAAAAGAAGCAATTGGCTAGTGAGATAGAAAAGAATCAGTATGACCTGGTTTTTAATTTTGAATTGAATCCGAGTTTTCAGAAATTTTATAATCATACAGATGCTAAAAGTTACGAGCTAGATCGAAGTGAACCTGAGCTACATTATTCACAACGTTGTTTAAATGTAGTTGTTCGCGCCTTAGGTCATGATATTGCTCATGAATGGGCATGGCTTCCCGTAACTGAGGAGGCAAGGAAAAAAGCCCAAAATTTATTAAAAGACAGTGATATTACAGAAGATACCTTTGTAATAGGCATTCATCCAAGTTTTAGTGGATTAAAAAAAGCATCATTCCGAGATAAAAGTCAGAACTATTTGCGTGAATGGTCAGCAGGGAATTTTGCACGAACAGCCGTCATGCTGAATGAATATATTATTTCAAATAAACTTGATTGCAAGATTATCATGGATCTATTGCCTGAAGAGCGGGAACTGGGGGAAAGAATTGTTAAGGAAAGTAATGGTGCTGTCATATTATTTACTCCAGAACCTGATTTTGAACGTTACAAAGCAATGATTGAGCGTATGGATCTTTTGTTGGTGCCAAACACTGGGCCAATGCATATTGCGGCTGCTGTTAACACCCCTATTGTTGCTCTTTTTTCCGGTTTAAAAGTTGAGGACTGTGGTCCCTTTATGCCAGCAGAAAAATTTATTGCGCTTAAATCTGAAGATTGTAGTCAACCTGAGTTAGGGATTTCTGCTATTACGCCTGAACAGGTGTTTTCTGCATGCAAGCCATTTCTTCCACAAACTAATAAGGCATAACATCACAATGATATTACCCGAAAAAAACTTGACAGTTCATACTGTTTCAGTGGTTACGGTTAATTATAATTCTAGTGATTATACGGTTAGTTGTGTAAGAGAAATTATTAAGCAGACTGATTCGCAACTAAATTACAATATTATCGTTGTTGACAATAATTCAGAGAATGATGAGTACCATAAATTATCAGTTCTTGATGAATTTGATAATGTCTTGGTAATACGAAGCAGGATAAATCTGGGTTTTGCTGGTGGAAATATGTTTGGTCTGCAATATACTCAGGCAAAGTACTATTTTTTCCTTAATAACGATTGCCTGCTATTAAATGACAGTATTAGCGCGCTTCATGAATTTTGTGAATCTCGCAACGATGCTGGAATGTGTTCCCCTCAACTGTATAAGAAGCCTGGGCAGGCCGAACCATGTTTTGATTATTTTCCGACTTTATTATCGCGATTCCTGGGTACAGGTATATTTCGTCTTACTCATGGTAAGAACTATTTTCCAAGAAAGAAAATACCTGAACAACCACTTGCAGTTGAAGTGTTAAGTGGTAGTCAACTGTTTGTTCGTGCCAGTGTATTTGATGAACTTGGCGGGCTTGATACAAACCTGTTTTTATATTGCGAGGAAGAGGATCTGGCTATTCGCTTAAACAAGGCCGGGTATAAAGCTTATGTTGTGCCTCAGGCACATAACCAGCATACAGGCGGTGCCAGCACCCAACATTCTTATGACATTAGGCGAGAATTCTTTATTTCTTTTCTATACTTTTATCGCAAGCATTATGGATTTATAAAAACCCAGTTATTAAAAATTCTGCTATTTTTAAGACAAATCAAAAAAGGCTACAAAGACCCACTTTCTGGAAAGCTGGCATTATTTATATTGTCAGGAGCGCACATGAAATATAGCTTACGTCACAAACAAAAAATTAAATCGGCTGATTAGTTGTTATACTTAACAATACCATTTTCGCAAATATACTGATTTATTTTTTGATTGGCGCGTAGTATTCGCAAGTTCTCGGAAACATCAATGCGGCGAGCATCATGATAAAGATGATAAACAATCGTCAAAAACTTTACATTCTTTGTGTAGACATTAAAGCCTGCAAAGCGCCAGCATAAGTCGTCATCCTCCCCGCCAGCACCAGGCAGATCTTCGTTGTAGCCATTAATCTGCAGTATGTCTTTTTTATGGCAGGAAAAGTTACAACCCACAAGTACAGGGCGTTTTTTTCGATTTAATTTTTGTAGCAGACTTGAAGAAAAGCCAGTTTCAAAATTACGCATATGATCAAGGTGTAACGGAATTAATAATAAAGTATAAAATAAGCGATTTTCGAGTAGTCGTATTAGTTTCGGGTTACTGCGTATTAGTTTTGAGGCCCGTTTTCCAAGATGTACCCGTCGACCAGCCAGCACACGATTTTTTTCTGACAAAGCCAGATGTCGTCGTACCCAGTCATAATGTGGGACACAATCACCATCAAGAAAAATTAGATAATCAGCTTTTGCCATTGCAATAGCACGATTCACTGCGAGAGTTTTCCGGAAACCATTATCTTCCTGGCTCAGATGATGTAACTGAGGCAGGTCTTTACGTTTTTGTTGAATGAAGGAAGCCATTTCTTCAGTTTCGCAGTCTTCGGTAACAATTATTTCAAAATCCCTTTCTGACTGGTTTTGCAAAGCGTCCAGAATACAGTTTAGCGCCTCAACATCTTTATAGACGGAGATAATAACGCTGGCTTTAGGTATGTTGTTATCAGAAAAAGTCATTGTGGGTGTCTTAGCTTTCTGCTGTGGTCTGAGTCATAAACTTATCAAGCATATGGGTAACATCTGGAACGGTTATTCGATTCATTGTTCCTTCTATGCGGACACGAATACCCCAGGGTAAGTCATCAGGTATTTTATCATATTCATTTTTGACAGCTTCAGGGTATTTGTTTACAACCCATTTGGAGCTGTTATATGGACGTGCTCGATCAGGATTTGTACAGGCATATAGGCCAATAACCGGAGTATTTACCGCAGTTGCCATATGAGCTGGACCAGAATCAGGCGCAATAACTACATGCGCCTGTTGTATTATGGCCAGTAATTCCTTGAGCGTTGTTTTTCCAATCAGGTTAATTGGTTTTATTTTAGAGCGTTGAGTGATTTGTTGACCATATTCGTTTTCAAGTGATGAAGGGCCTCCAGTCAAGACTACTTCAAGACCATATTTATCAGATGCATAATTTGCAACTTGAGCATAACCTTCACTATCCCAGTTACGGTAAGCCATGCTGGAACAGGGGCTGATTACAAGATATGGCTTTTCAGGAATAAGTCGTGTTACAACCTCAATAGTTTTCTGATCAATAGGGATGTCCCACTTCAATAGACGATTCTGGATACCAAGAGCCTCACTAAAACCAAAAAAGCTGTCTAGTACATGTTGGTTTGGCTGGAACTGAATTTTTTGGTTAGTAAAAAGCCATTGCATATCTTTGGCACGCTGGCGGTCAAAGCCAATACGGAATTTTGCTTTAATCATGAGGCTGGCAAGGCTGGCTCGTAATGACATCTGCATGTGTAATAACACATCAAATTTCTGCCGATGTAGTTGTTTATACAGTTGCCAGTAAGCTTTAGTTCCCTGATTTTTGTCAAAGATGATAAACTGAATACCGGGGATATCACCGATCAGGCTATATTCCAGTTTCCCAATTACCCAGGTGATATTCGTATCTGGCCAGTGTTCCTGTATGGTACGAACGACGGGCAGGGCATGACAAATATCGCCAATTGCGGAGAGTCGTAATATACAGATATTGTGTGGCGCAGGGCCCAATTTATATGTCATAACACCATGAAGCTAACTGAAGAATATATAAAATCAAACTACATCCTATATGATGCTGATTATATTACAAACCCGGCTCAGTTGGGATTTGATTCTCAGTCATGGGCCGATAGAAATGCCATTATTGGTTTTGCGGAAGGTCGCGGCACAACTTTTTTTGTCCAATACGAAGGGGTTGAGCTCGTATTACGACACTATCAACGGGGTGGGCTGATAGCAAAATACTCAAAAGATAAGTATGTTTGGCTAGGGCTGGATGCGACTCGAGCCTGGCGAGAATGGCTCCTGTTAGCGGCATTAAGAGAAAAAGGGTTACCGGTTCCTGTACCCGTAGCCTGTCAGGTCAAGCGACAGGGCTTATTTTACACCAATGATATTATGACCCTCCGTATTCCTCTGGCCAGAACTCTGGCAGATATCTTAGGGCAGAAGCAGTTGGAAGAGGAACACTGGTCTGAACTGGGAAGCATTATTCAAGCTTTTCATGAGCAAGGTGTTTATCATGCCGACCTGAATGCAAATAATATTTTACTGGACGAACAAGGTCAGTTTCATCTGATTGATTTTGATCGTGGTTGTTTTAAAAGGCCGTCATCATCATGGCAACAGGCAAATTTAGCCAGACTCAAACGTTCTCTGGATAAAATAAAGGCCAACTCGGATGTTTTCTATTCTACAGAAGAGGATTGGAAAAGTTTGCTTCAGGGTTATGACAGGAAACAATAAGAGCACTTATAGGGTTCTATTTTTTTTATGGTAATCAAGATATAGTGTGTCTGAGTAGAAATTAATTATATTCCAGTGTGAGTTTATGAGATTTAAAGATATTAGCCGGGCGATCCGTGCTCCCTTAAATCGCAATTCGGCGATTAAGAAAATTAACCAGTTTCATAGCCGGGAAACCAGCATCAGTGAAACTGTAAAAACAGGAATGAACCTTGGCAGTAATGGGAATTATCGTATTGATTCTCAACAAATCCCACAAGAGATTGAAACACTGGTGAGTCGAGTGGCAGAGTTGAAGCCACAGAATATTCTTGAGATTGGCACCTGTAATGGTGGAACCTTTTTTATGTGGGCCAATCTGGCTAGTCACAAAGCTATTACCTGTGACCTTATTGGCAACAAACATAGAATCGATTTGTTCAAATATTTTCCCCGCCCTGATTCAACCTGCCAAACTATATTTATCGAAGGTGATTCGCATACGCAAGAGATGAAACAGCGGGTTATGCAAACGCTCGATGGCGAACAGGTGGATTTTCTATTTATAGATGGAGACCATTCCGAAAAAGGCGTGGAAATGGATTATGAAATGTATCATGAACTGGTTCGTCCCGGCGGTATAATCGCCTTTCACGATATTATTGAGAATCAGCCGGTTAAGGGGAACCAGGTATATTATTTCTGGCAACGACTAAAAGAAAAAGTCAAATATGAAGAGGTGATTGGCTCTACAGATCAGTGCGGTTTTGGTATCGGTATTGTTTACGTTTGATTTTTTCTGAACTATTGAAGCTAGTTCTTCAAGCAAATATCAAGATTTTTAATTTCATCCAGGTATTGTTGCGCGATATTGCTATGTTGTTGTATTAGTGCGTAACCATTCTTACCCAATTGTGAACTTTTTTCCTGATTATCCAATAACTCCGAAATAGCAATATCGAGTTCCTGTTGGTTTTCGGTCTGTATTCCAGCGTTATGCAGTAAAAAAAGTCTGGCTTCATCTTTAAAGTTAGTCATGTGTGGGCCAAATATCACGGCTTTACTTTGCTGGGCAGCTTCGAGAATATTTTGCCCACCTTTGTTAGCGAATGCGCCACCCATAATGACAAATTCACTTCCTGCAATAAAGCTGGGAAGTTCACCAAAGGTGTCGGCAATATAAACCTGTGTTTGTTCTGTGAGAGAATCATCTTTGCTGCGAACAGCAATATTTTTTGTTAGAGGGGTGAGTTCTTTAATAATCTCGGCTAATCGTTTTGGATGTCTTGGAACAATAACAAGCAAATGCTTTCCTCTGGTTTTGGTTAACCAGGTTTCTACTATTGTCTTTTCTTCACTTTCTCGGCTTGAAGCAAGAAGCACATAGGGTCGATCTAGTGTTATGGGGCTGCTATGTAAAACAGTCTTTGTGGAAAACTTTATATTTCCAATGACCTTGATTTTATCCTCAGGTAGATTGAAGTACATAAAACCTTTGGCATCTTCTTCTGAACGAGCAAGAACGGTATAGACACTTTCCATTGCCTTACAATATAACATCCGTATCCAGCCACCAGTATCGAGTGTGCGCGAGGATAAACGTCCATTAATGATAATGATCGGTATCCCCTCTTTAAAGCAGGCTTCATACAGATTAGGCCAAATTTCAGTTTCAACGATTAAGACGCAACGAGGATTCATTTTAGCTATAAAATTTCTAACGGCACGCCACCAGTCAATAGGCAGGTAATGGCATTCAACGGCAGCTGGTAGTTTATTGATTGCAGCTTGTTGGCCAGTCGGTGTGGCTGTAGTGAAAATTATTTCCTGTTCTGGATGATTTTCAACAAGCAGCTTTACTAATGGAATGACGGCGTTGACTTCACCCACTGAGGCGGCATGAATCCATATTCGATTGTTATTTTTTGAGTCTGTTTTATTAAATAATCCTAATCGTTCTTGCAGATATTTTTTATCATGATGACGCCAGCTCATCCATAAGGTATAGGCGATAGCAGGTAGTGTTAGTAAGGCCAGTGCCTTGCTATAGCGTTTCAATCTTTTATCGCGACGAAGGGGATATAGCTGAGGCTCACCAGCCGGGCGAGTCTTAAAACGACGGTGTACCCATAAATATTGCTCAGGAGCTAGTTGAACATTATTAGCAATCGCCTGATTGATCTGGGTTGCATCTTCGATTTCATCATTACTGGGAAAATTTTCCAGAACTGGATCCAGACGAATGATATAACCTTTATCATCAGGACGGCGGCGTGAAGAGTAAGGCACTACAGTGGCCCCAGAGAGCCTGGCTAGTCTTGCCGTAATTGTGAGTGTTGCTGTTTCTACGCCCATGAAGGGAGCAAATACACTGCCTTCTCGGCCAAAGTCCTGATCAGGGGCATACCAGACTGTTCCTTTTTGTTTGAGTGTACGAATGATAGTCCGCATATCCCGGCTTGGAATAATGTTCTTGTAGAGTTGCCCCCTTGAGTGAAGCATAACGGCTTCAAATAGCTTGTTGTGGGCTGGTTTATATGTCGGGCTAAGATCGGGGATGATTTCTTCGAGAAAATTACCGCTGATATCCAGAGTAGTGTAATGCCCTCCCAGTAATAAAATCCCTTTACCCTGTTGTTGCGCAGCTTTTAGATTTTCAAGCCCTTCAACCTGATACAACTTATGTAATCGTGATTTGCCGCCCCACCATGATAGTGCTGTTTCAAATACAGCAATGCCTGTTGACTGCATGGTGGACTTCGTGAGTTGGCGATGTTCTTTATCTGTTAATTGAGGGAAGCACAGTCGAATATTGGTACGAGCAATTTTTCGTTGGTTGCCTGCAAGGTAAAAAGAAAGGTTACCAAGTAGTTTTCCGAGCAGAATTAAGGCGGGTAGAGGCAACAATACACACAGGCGCAGGATGAGTAGACCTAGCCAGGTAAACCAGTATTTTGGATGGATATAAGACCAAACTGGAAATGTATTATTGTTTTTGGGCAATGGAGTTATAGTCTAATGTTGATGCTGTTATTTACAGATAGTATGTTGTTTAACGAATAAGTTTAGATAATGATTTAAATTCTGGATGAGTTGCATCCCTTAACCATTCAAAAATAACTGATTCATAATTAGTAATAATGGCACCTGCCTGTTGCATGCGTGACAGCGCATTTTTATGATGTTGTTTGTTCCTTGAGACAATGGCATCAGCCACCACATAAACCTGAAATTGTTCATCTAGAAGCTGCATGACTGTTTGTAATACACAGACATGACTCTCCATGCCGCTGATAACAATCTGTTTGCGCGTTGTGTTTTTTAGGCGGTTGAGAAACCCTTCAGCTGAACAACAGGAGAAACCGGTTTTCTCTGTTGCCAATATATCTTTCAGATAGAGTTCTATTTCGGCTTCAGTATGTCCCAATCCATTAGGGTATTGCTCAGTATAATGGATCGGGACATGGAGCTGTTGAGCCGCCTGACATAACACAGCAAGATTATTTAAGAGTTGTGAGTGAGGCTGCTGTGGCATTGCCTTGCCCAGACGAGTCTGAACATCAATAATCAGAAATTGACTCAGTGAAGCATCAATCAGCCAGGGTGTAGTCATAACTTACTTCAACCACAGATTTATGCTTTGAATATCATCTTCATTTAAACTTCCTGCGGCCTGTTTGAGACGCAGTGTTTCCAGAATATAGTTATAGCGTGAGTTGGCATAATCACGTTCGGCACGAAAGACTTCGCGATGTGCATTTAAAACATCAACCGCAGTACGGGTACCAACTTCGTAACCAGCTTCAGTGGCTTCCAGTGCTGTTTTGCTGGATTGTAAAGCCTGCTTAAAGGCTTTGACCTGACTGATGTTTGAAAGAACATTCAGGTAAGCACTGCGGGTGAGACGCTCTGTTGTACGGCGTTGTTGTTCATACAGTTCCTTGCTCTGATTATAAAGGTGGGCTGTCTGTCGGGTTTTTGAACTGACCAGGCCACCCTCATAAAGTGAGAGATTAAGTTGTAGACCAATTTGTGTTTCTTCCTGGTCTCGACCGGTCAGGTTAACCAGCGCTCCGCCATCGGTACTGCTGATACCATGGCTGGCGACCAGATCCAATGTGGGATAGTGGCCTGCACGGTTACGACTAATTTCTTCACGAGCAATATTCATGGTTTTTTCAGAGGCCAGTAGTGACAGGTTCTGTGCTATCGCCATTTCGACCCAGGCATTGATATCTTCAGGTTCAGGACGGAGTAAGGGGTTTTGTCGGGATAAAGAAGCCAGCTTATCAGGGTATTGGTAAATAATTTCATGCAGGTTTTCACGACTAATAGCGAGCTGGTTTTCTGCCGCAATGGCCTGAGCAACCGCCTGATCGTAACGGGATTGTGCTTCATGAACATCAGTAATCGCGGTTAAGCCGACCTCAAAACGTTGTTTGGCTTGATTGAGCTGTTCGGCAATGGCCTTTTTTTCTGCGTTCGCAAAGTCCAGGTTATCTGTGGCACCTAATATCTGAAAATAGTTTTCGGCTACTCGAACAATAAGATCCTGTGTGGCTTTATTGAAATTCGCGCTGGCCTGCAGTTCCTGTAATCCAGCCTGTTTGTGCTGCACAAAGTAGTCATGACGATAGAGCATCTGGCGCAGGCTCAGGCTGTAATTTTTGCTGGTATAGTCATAAGTAGTATCAACACCGGAGACCGTATTGGTCTGGTCAATATTGGTATAATTGGCACTGAAGGACAGGGCAGGCAAGAACAGGGCAAAACTTTGTTCCTTGTTTTCCTGAATAGACAGAAATTCATTTTTGGCAGCCTGATAGGCCGAGTCATTCGTGAGTGCCAGCCGGTAGATATCAAGCAGATTCTCTGCTTGGGCCATTGACAGGCTTTGCAGGCAAAAACAGGCCAGTGATATTACGACTGAAATAAAGGCTTTGTGCATGGTCATTTTCCCGGTGTTAAAACGTATGTAAAAGCAAAGGAATAATATAGTAATCGCACGTTAGATTATAAGTAATTAAAAAAGTTTTATGAAATCAGGAATTTAATGTATTGAGTGGGGTGAGCGGGTTAATAACGGGGCATACCGGGTTCTACTTCCTGTGCCCAACGTTCCACTCCACCACTCAGGTTAATTAACTCCTGAAACCCCTGCGACCTCAGAAATAACCCTGCATGATAACTGCGAATACCGTGATGACAGATCAGTACAATTTCACTATTTTTATCGAGTTGATCCGGATCAGCAAACAGGTTTGCCATAGGGATCAGCTCAGAATTAGCGATGTGGCAAATCTCATATTCCCAGGTTTCACGTACATCAACCAGTTGAGGCTGATTATTGCCAGAACTCAGGTATTCCCTGAGTTCTGTAGGGCTGAACTGACGCACTGGATCTCAGTGTTTAAAGTACAAACTGTTCGGATTGTGGTGCATTAACCAGTGGTGGTAATTCAGTTTCAAATAATACGTCAGTCGACCATTCTGTGTTGCCGGTACGGGTGATCAGGGTGGCTTCCATGAGTGGGTAGTCACCAATAATGGCAAAGAGTCGGCCGCCAATGGTTAATGAATCAAGAAATATTTGCGGCAAGATGGGAATAGAGCCTGTAATGACAATGACTTCATACATGCTTCGAGCACTCCATCCCTGGGAAGCATCGCCCTGTTCCAGAGTGACATTATTTATTCCCTGTTGACTGAGTTTTTCCCGTGCCTGTTCCAGCAAGGAGTCATAATATTCGACGCTATAAACATGTTTGGCCTGTTTGGCTAATAGAGCGGTGAGATAGCCACTGCCGGTACCGACTTCCAGAACATCTTCATTCGACTGGACTTTGATAGCCTGAATTATGTGGGCCTCTTGCTTTGGGTTCATCATGGTTTGTCCTTCACCAATCGGTAGAGGGACATCCCCATATGCCAGGTTTTTATAAGCCGGTGGGACAAAGTCTTCGCGTGGGACCTGAGAAATCAGTTCAAGCACCTGTTCATCCAGAACTTCCCAGGTACGCAACTGCTGTTTGATCATATTTTCGCGGGCTTGCTCAAGGTTCATATTTTTTATCCATTTTTCAGTCAGACTTCACGAAAAACAAAGATTAAGCCCTTTAGATTGTGCTGGCAACCTTCTCTAATAATTATTCACGGCTTGCAAATAATCGACCTATCAGATAACTTGCTTTATACGCTAGGGGTGTCCCGGTAATAGTAGTGGGACTGAGAGTTACCCTCTGAACCTGATCCGGCCAATACCGGCGTAGGAAATGCGTATTTCCTGCATCGTGGCCGTAAACCTGTACGTTTCTGGATAACGATCATGAGTGCAATTCCTGAAGAATTTCTGAGTAAAACGGCCAGTCTTAATGAGGCCTCCATTCAACCTTTTCCAAACTCTCGCAAGATCTATGTGCAAGGCAGTCGATCTGATATTCGCGTGCCAATGCGGGAAATCGCTTTAACCGATACCCAGCTGCCGGAAGGTGGCACTGAAACTAATGCCGCGGTCACGGTCTATGACACCTCGGGGCCATATAGTGACCCAACGGTTGAGATTGATATTCGCAAAGGTCTGGCTGATGTCCGTAGCGCCTGGATTACTGAGCGTAATGATACCGAGTTACTGACCAATCTTAGTTCTGACTATGGTACTACCCGTGCCGATGATACGTCCCTGGATCACCTGCGTTTTGAACACCATTTGCGCCAGCCCCGTCGGGCAAAAGCTGGGGCCAATGTGAGCCAGATGCATTATGCAAAAAAGGGCATTATCACCCCGGAAATGGAATATGTGGCCATTCGGGAGAACATGCGTCTGGAGTTGTATAAAGAACAGCTAAAGCAACAGCATGCTGGGCAAAACTGGGGAGCCAATTTACCGGGTGCGATTACGCCAGAGTTTGTGCGCGATGAAATAGCTCGTGGTCGCGCCATTATTCCTGCAAATATTAATCATCCTGAAGTAGAACCCATGATCATTGGTCGTAATTTCCTGGTGAAAATTAACGGCAATCTGGGTAATTCTGCTGTGACTTCCAGTATTGAAGAAGAAGTCGACAAAATGACCTGGGGTATTCGCTGGGGCTCTGACACGATCATGGATCTGTCTACGGGCAAGAATATTCATGAAACTCGTGAATGGATCATTCGTAACTCACCCGTTCCCATTGGTACGGTGCCGATTTATCAGGCACTGGAAAAAGTGAACGGCAAAGCTGAGGATCTTACCTGGGAAATTTTCCGGGATACTCTGATTGAACAGGCTGAGCAGGGCGTGGATTATTTTACCATTCATGCCGGCGTCCTACTGCGCCATGTTCCATTAACTGCGAACCGTGTGACCGGGATTGTCTCTCGTGGCGGTTCGATTATGGCTAAATGGTGTCTGGCTCATCATCAGGAAAACTTCCTCTATACACACTTTGAAGATATCTGCGAAATCATGAAGGCCTATGATGTTTCTTTCTCTCTGGGAGATGGACTACGTCCAGGTTCGGTCGCCGATGCCAATGATGCCGCCCAGTTCGGTGAACTGGAAGCTCTGGGTGAGTTAACCAAAATTGCATGGAAGCACGATGTGCAAACCATGATTGAAGGTCCGGGTCATGTGCCTATGCATATGATCAAAGAGAATATGGACAAGCAACTGGAATGTTGTGATGAAGCGCCTTTTTATACATTAGGCCCGCTGACAACGGATATCGCACCAGGCTATGATCATATTACTTCGGGTATTGGTGCGGCCATGATCGGTTGGTATGGCTGTGCGATGCTGTGTTATGTCACACCCAAAGAACATCTTGGTTTACCCAACCGGGATGATGTTAAGGAAGGCATTATTACTTACAAAATTGCAGCTCATGCGGCTGATCTTGCTAAGGGGCATCCTGGCGCACAGATTCGCGATAACGCGATGTCTAAAGCACGCTTTGAATTCCGTTGGGAAGATCAGTTTAATCTGGGACTGGATCCGGATCGTGCGCGTGCGTTCCATGATGAAACCATGCCCAAGCAGGCTCACAAAGTTGCTCATTTCTGTTCTATGTGTGGGCCTAATTTCTGTTCCATGAAAATTACTCAGGATGTGCGAGATTATGCAGCAAAACAAGGGCTTAGTGAGACTGAAGCCTTGCAACAGGGTATGAGTGAAAAAGCGGTTGAATTTGTAAATACCGGCTCACAAATTTATCAGGACGCAAAAGAGAAATCAGAATAAAAACAGTTAAGCACAGAAAATGAATATGCTGACTTTCTGATGAAGAATTATTTGGACATAGTCGAGTGCACCGGGTCGTTTTTATCAAAGGCATCGTTATAAGAAAAAAACTAACTTCTTTGTGATTTTTAGCTATACTGCTATCAATTGTTTGATTTTTTGATCCACAGTTAGGGTGAGGTATAAACTGTGATTCATTATAAATTTGACAAGAAATAATAAGATGTTTGTATTTCGAGGTTGATTTTTATGAGCAATGGAACAGTAAAGTGGTTTAACAATTCAAAAGGTTTTGGCTTTATTGCACCTGAAGAAGGGGGAGAAGATGTATTTGTACATTTTTCCGCGATTCAGGGAGATGGCTATAAAACATTGAATGAAGGCCAGGGTGTAAGTTTTGATGTTGAACGCGGACCGAAAGGCTTGCAGGCTTCAAACGTAACACCAGGTAAATAATAAAAAATTCGTTTAAGGGGGAACTATCGTTTCATCGTAAAGTGAAACGATAGCGCTAATAGCCAGTTCGTAGTAATACCAGTTCGTAGTAATAAAAGAAACGAGCGGTTGTTAGCATTCGAATAAACTATCTCTGCCTTTGCATGCCGGTCATTATTGTTGGCATCAATCAGTGTGGAGAATGGATGCTATTGTCAGTTTGAATTGCGTTGAGTAGTTAACTTCAATCCTTTCACGATTTCTCTGGCGAGCTCTTCTGGTGCAAACTTTGTTAAGAATGCATCGGCACCGCATTGCTGTGCGCGTTCAGAATTAATCGCGCCAGTAAGTGAAGTGTGGAGCAATATATACAAATTGGCTAACTCAGCTTTTTGGCGGATTTCCTGTGTCAGGGAATAGCCGTCCATTTCCGGCATTTCAATATCAGATAGCACCAGGCTAATGGCATCGGAGGGATCGGCATCCCTGGAGTTGTGCTTATTAAGTATTGCCAGAGCTTCTTTGCCGTCACGGGCCTCGATGTAAGGGATTTTAAGGGTATCGAGTGCTCGTGCCGTTTGTGATCGAGCCAGGGCTGAATCATCTACTAATAGCACCCAGTGTTTTCGTTCCTCATCGGTCAGTTCGTTATCTGAAATTTGTGCAAATCCATCTTCAACCGATTCTTCAAAATCAGCAATAATTCGCTCTAGATCCAGAATCTGAACGAGTTGTTTGTTCTCGTTAGTGATCCCTGATGTAAAAATACTTGTACCAAGACCCGTTGGTGTGGGAGATATTTCTGTCCATTCGCGATGAATAATGTGATCAACCTGGCGTACCAGGAAGCCATGCAGTGCACGATTGAACTCTGCAATAATGACAGAACCCGTTAATGGTTCATCCGTATTTTGATGATTATTTTGTCCAATAGCCTGTGCTAGATCGATTACAGGCAGAGTCTGGCCACGCAAACTGGCAATACCACAGATATAGGGGCTAGAATCGGGTAACTGGGTAAGATTGGGAACAGGAATAATTTCCTTAACTTTTAAGACGTTAATACCAAAAGCCTGTGAGCTACCCAGATGAAAGAGCAGAATTTCCAGACGATTGCTATTAGCATCAATTGCGGCCGTATTTGTCATTACCCGTAATATCCTATGAACAGAAGCGTTAAACATTTATCGGTCTGGGGGGGTAAGATCTTGAAAAATTATGTCCTGAAAATAGATAAATTAAGCCCCGGCTCGAGAGTTCGAGCCAGGGCGATTATGTTACAGATTGGTGAGAGAGCTGGCTTATTGCTTGAACCAGGATTCCAGATCGTCAGCACCACCAATGTGTTTTCCTCCTACAAAAACCTGAGGCACGGTGTCTTTGCCTGAGACAGCCTGCAGGGTGTTTGAGGTAATGTTACGATCCAGCTCAATTTCTTCGTATGACATACCATGTTTGTTAAGCAAAGTTTTTGCTCGTGAGCAGTGAGGGCAACCTTCACGAGTAAACACGGTTACCGGTGCCGGAATGTCTGCCTCTGGATTGATATATTTGAGCATAGTGTCAGCATCTGAAACCTCAAAGGGATCGCCTGGAACATCGGCCTCAATGAACATCTTCTCAATGACACCGTCCTTGACCAGCATGGAATAGCGCCAGGAGCGCTTACCAAAGCCCAGATCGGCTTTATCAACCAGCATGCCCATACCCGCACTGAACTCACCGTTTCCATCAGGTATCACTGTGATATTTTCCGCTTCCTGATCCTGCTTCCAGGCATTCATAACAAAGGTGTCGTTCACGGACAGGCAAATAATGTCATCCACCCCATTCGCCTTAAATACAGGGGCGAGAGTATTGTAACGTGGTAAGTGAGTCGATGAACAAGTGGGTGTGAATGCACCGGGTAACGCAAACACTACGACGGTTTTACCCTCGAATAATTCATCAGTGGTTACATCCACCCAGTCTTCACCAACGCGGGTAGGGAATGTCACCGTAGGGATAGTTTGACCTTCTCTATTTTCTAACATGTTGTTCTCCTCAGGTTTGGAATAAATTATGGGAGAATTATAGGGGAACTACTATGATATGTATAAATGATTGTTTCTATTTGTTTGATAGCGTGTAACTATCGTTAATATTGGGTTGTTATTAGAATCAAGGGGGCATCAGACTAAGGCCCTGATTTTTATTTTAATCTGTTGCTTAATAAATGTTAAAGCGTTGAACACATATTAGCTAGCTTGAAATCAGCATGTTTTGTTGTGATTTGACACCTAAAAAGTGGGTGTCTATGTTTTTTTTGTCGGTATTAAAAGCTGGAGTGGCACATCTTATGCGCTTTTTTTGAATCCAGATAAAACGGCGGTTAATGCTCTATCTAGAATGGGAACTTCATCAACAATATTCGCTCGGCCGCTACGCAAGTCATTTGCCAGGCCGTAGAGAGTTTTGTCTGCGACTACATCGAACTTCCAGTTGAGGAAGGTGTATTCACCGAGAAGATCACTTTTCCAGGCCAGTTTGGCGCGTTGTTTCTGACCTTTGTCATCAACAAACTCCAGCCACTTTCCAGACTCCAGGTGACGGGCGATATCGAGATATTCATCATCAGGATAATCTTCGGGTTGTTCGTTTTCTTCCCAGCTACTTAAGACGATGTCTTCCATAACAATACGATCATCATCTATTTCTTCTGTATCTGTGATGGCTTCTTCTAGTAGTGATTCCAGTTCTGACAGTGATGCGACCTGATCTTCCAGACCCGTAATCATATGATCAATCGCCGAATCTGTTATGTCATCTTCGAGAGCAGTGGTATCAGTTTCATCCGCTACTGTTGTCGTGATCTCAACTTCATCGGGAACGGCATTATCGAAAAGGAAGAAGCTACCGCTGGCTTCCTGTTGTTCATTATCATACTGTTCACTGGTTTCACTGGTGGCATTTATAGATTCCTGAGCATAGAAAAGGCCATGAATACTGGCATGGTGACACGCTTCCATCGCCTGCAATACTTTTTCAGTTTTATCTGAGGGATAATTAATATTTTCCAGGCCTTCTTTTAATGTCCCTACCAGGTGCTGAACAATATTTCCCAGTTTCTTTTTATCCAGAGATAAATGTTTGGGTTCGGCCGACCAGACCAGAACATCAATGAAACGAAGTTGATTCTTCCATAAGTGGCTATCTTTTCCCTGTTCCAGATAGGTATGCAACATAACATCGGCCCAGGGTCCGTTAAGAAATTTCACGACCTGTTCAGGAATGTTCTTATCGGTAACTGCATCATTTAAGGTTTCCTGTACCCAGGCCTTGGCTAATGCCTGTTCTTCTTTTTTCTGGAAAGGTGCGATGGCACTTTGTTCCGTATCTTCGGTGCCTTCTTCTTGCTCTTCAGCAAACGTAATAAACTCATTCAGGAGTTCTTCAAAAATATTGATATCACTCGTATATTTCAGGGAGATTGCTTCAACGGTAGATTCAATTTTTTCCAGAATGGGGCTGTTATCTGAAGTGGCGGATTCATCCAGACCGAGTGCCGCTTTAGCAAGTGTATTCAGTAATACGCGTGCAGGATGGGCCTTGGTGTTAAAAAATTCTTTATCACTTACGGCAATCTTTAATAGTGGGATCTGTAAACGGGCTATGGCTGCACGTGCCGCTACTGGTAGATTGGCATCATCAAGAATGAACTCAAACAACATGGAAACAACATCAATGATTCCATTATCAACGGAATCAATAGCGGTTGGTTGACCAACGCTCTGGTTGACCTGATTAACCAGCATAGTTTTAATCTGGCTACTTATTTCCTGGGGATTAGTATCTGATGAAAATGGAATTGCTGTGTTCTGTATTTCACTTAATGCTCCAATCACCTGTGCAGAAGAACTGACAGGGATTTTTCCCATCATGCCAGCTCCTGTGCCGGTACTCATTGTAGATGGATGCATTCCGCCAGTTTGCATTTGTGCCAAAACCTGTTGCAATGGTACCAGTACTTCACCATTACCTGCGTCACCCTGATAAGTTCTACTTGATTGAGTATCATAATAGGGAATGCCGGTTGGCTCTTCTATTTCCGCTGAGCTTGCATTTGAAATAGGGCGACCAGAGTTTGAAGCCGATTGTTGTGGACGTTGATGTTTGATTTTAGGTAACACGCCAGCTTCAATAAAGTGAGCATTAACATTTTGATAAAGTTGACCAATTGAGGCACTTAACTGCTTATCAAACAGTTTATAGATAATAAGTTTGATTTTAAGTTCGGTATCCAGTGGATCAGTGGCATCCTGAAAGGCTTTGCTCAGGTTAGCAGGATCAAAAGGGTTTGCGTCAGTTTCAGTAAGTTCAGGTGCGATAAGCTTCAGGCGTTGCTCTATAGCATTGATATCTGCACCGAAATTGGAACGGATTTTATCAGCCAGGTTGCCAATAGCTAATGATTCTTCCAGATCCATTTCTTCCATCAGTGACAGATTCTCGAAGGATAGGTCATTTTGTTCACTGTCATCATTTTGTGTAGAAGAAGCTGGAGTTTTATTTTTATGAGAAAAAAGGTTTTCGATATTTTTGTAATACTGTGTTTCGATTTCTTTTCTTTTTAATCGCACAATGCGCATAGAGTCAAAATAAACAGATTGGTCAGTATTGTTATCTGATTTTTCAGCCATTTCAAAGAGTGCATCATCGGCACTATCAAACATGACCTGCATGAGGGAACGTACATATTTGAGACTATGACTCTTACAGGCTTCAAGTAACTTTTGATGCTTGACCTGTTGATCAAGTCGGTTGCCTTGTGCATTCAACGAAACAATTTTTGCTTGTGTGCCCATATTTATATGCCTGACTCAGCTATGACTCTCAATTAACTAACACCAAACCAATACCAACGGTGACAGCTTTAGTATCGGTTAGCGGGCAGAGGCTGTGTAGGACAGAATTGTCAACCGGCTCACACTTTTTATTGAATAATCGTTCGGATTTTTAGGTATCGAGTTTGATACCATATCGCCATGCTGACTTTGACAAACCTGGATTTATGGCGCGGCCCTTTAGAACTACTGTTAAACACAACAGTGAGCATTCACTATGGTGAAAAAGTAGGGATTACTGGAGCCAACGGAGTTGGGAAATCCAGCTTGTTTGCACTGATACAGGGTGAGTTAAGCCCGGAAGCGGGCTCAATTGGGCTGCCCCCTGCTACCGTCATTGCCGCTGTGGAGCAGGAAACACCAGCATTAGATATCCCGGCGATTGAGTATGTTCTTGATGGTGATAGTCGCCTGCGTGAGCTGGAACAGCAACTGGAGGAGGCACAGAAAAAAGCGGATGGTATTCTGGAAGCTAAACTGCATGCCGAGCTCGACGCTATTGATGCTTATCGGGCACGAAGCAAGGCTGCAACCTTATTATATGGTTTGAGCTTTAGTGAAGCTGAGCAACAGCAACCAGTAGCCGCTTTTTCCGGTGGCTGGCGCATGCGCCTGAATCTGGCCAAGGCCTTAATGTGTCGCTCAGATCTGTTGTTACTGGATGAGCCAACCAACCATCTAGATCTGGATGCCGTGATCTGGCTGGAAAAATGGTTAAAAGACTACCCGGCTACCTTACTGCTGATTTCACATGATCGCGATTTTCTGGATAGTGTGTGTAACCGAATTGCGCATATAGAAGACAAACAGCTCAGTTTGTATAAAGGAAATTATTCCAGTTTTGAAAAACAGTATCACGTCCAACGTGAGCAGCAGCAGGCCGCTTATGTTAAACAGCAACGTGAACGCGTACACATGCAGTCCTTTGTTGATCGTTTTCGCGCAAAGGCCACCAAGGCGAAGCAGGCACAAAGTCGCTTAAAAGCACTGAGCAGAATGACGGAGATCAGTGAGGTACAGACATCCACACCTTTTCAGTTTTCCTTTTTTCCTATCAAAGATTTGTCCGGTACATTACTGGGTTTAAAAGAAACCACGGTTGGCTATGGTGAGGCGGATCAGTTTAAGGCTATTTTGTCAGACCTGGATTTCAACATACAGGCAGGAGATCGAATTGGTATTCTTGGACGAAACGGAGCCGGTAAATCAACCTTAATCAAACTTCTGGCGGGTGATCTGTCGCCACATTCAGGCCGGCAGGAGCGACGAGAAAAACTCAAAGTGAGTTATTTTGCCCAGCATCAACTGGAACAACTGGATCTGGAATCGTCGGCATTAAACCATCTACAACGACTGGATCCTGCCGCAACAGAACAGAGCTTACGAAATTTTCTCGGTGGGTTTAACTTTCATGGAGACAAAGTCCTGGAACCGGTCGGGACGTTTTCTGGTGGACAAAAAGCAAGACTGGTACTGGCAATGCTGGTTTACCAGCGGCCCGATATCCTGCTTATGGATGAACCGACTAACCATCTGGATATACAAATGCGTCAGGCTCTGGCAATGGCGCTCCAGTCTTATGATGGGGCTGTTTGTGTTGTATCCCATGATCGGTTCTTATTAAACCTGGTGACAGATCGACTGGTTCTGGTGGACAGGGGTACGGTCAGTGAATATAACGGAAGTCTGGATGACTATCGGGACTGGTTGTTAAATCCGAAAGCGGAACAGAGTAGTAATGCACCTGTTTCGACAGAAAACAAGAAACAGAAACGGCAACAGGCTGCACAAATGCGTCAGCAATTGGCTCCTCTGCGTACTCAAATTAAAAAACTGGAAAAGCAACTGGAAAAACAGACGGCTGAACTGGATAGCATTAACCAGCACTTACATGCAGATGAAATATATCAGCCTGAAAATAAGCCACAACTGGTAGAATACCTGAAGCAGCAGGGGCAGTTACAACAGGATATTGCAGAAACAGAAGAAGCCTGGTTACTGGCACATGAAGAGATGGAAGAGGCATCCTGAGATACATTGCTTAATGTGCTTTAAGTAATAAGGTTATATAGCCCTGCAATATATACGTTGTTTTATACGCTTTCTGGTATTGATGTTGGTCAATGCGAGGCAGGCTGTCTACTTACATTATCCCGTTTCATTTTTTTCACTATGATCAATGTTCTGGAAGGACAGGAATGCAAATAGAAAATTCTAAACGTAATTCAAAAACAAAAAGTGTTGCGCTTTTAGCTTTAGGCTTTCGCCCTTTTTTTCTTCTGGCGGGACTCGCCGCTGTCATGCTGATTCTGGTCTGGTTGATGGTGCTCGAAGGAAAACTGGGAGCCAGCACTTATTACCCTGGAAAATTATGGCATGCACATGAAATGTTGTTTGGGTATGTCGCTGCAGTTGTTGCAGGTTTCCTGTTAACGGCAGTAAAAAACTGGACCGGTGTTCAAACCCAACAGGGTATGTCATTACTGTTAATCGCTTTACTATGGATAGCGGGTCGTCTGGCTCCTTTTGTCGTTAGCTCACAGGAATATAACTGGATCATTAGTCTTGTCGATTTTAGTTTCTTTCCGGTATTGGCGGTGGCTATTGCCCTGCCCATTACAAGTAAAAAACAGGCAAGCAATTATATATTTCCTGCATTGCTGATTCTGATGTCGCTGGCAAATGGGTTGACGCACTTACAATTCCTGGGGCTGACTTCGACGACAGCAACCGTTGGTAACCAGTTAATGTTATACCTCGTGCTAACCATTATTATTGTTATGGGCGGACGAGTAATTCCATTTTTTACTGAACGGGGAGTTGCGGGAGTCACAACATCGGTCTGGCCATGGTGTGAAAAACTGGGAATTGCCAGTATTGTTTTACTGGCATGTATTGATTCTTTCTGGCCCAACAGCCCAGTCCTGTTGCCGGTAGCCCTGTTGGCCGCAGCGACCCACGGTATTCGTGTGTATGGTTGGTACGATTCTCGTATCTGGCGAGTGCCCATGGTCTGGATTCTGCAAATGGGTTATGCCTGGATGAGCGTGGGTATGTTGTTACTGGCACTGGTGTCAGCGGGACTGGTTCTTCGCGAGCACGCCATTCATGCTTTAACCACCGGGGTTATGGGGCTAATTACTTTTGGTATGATGGCCAGAGTGGCCCTGGGACACTCCGGCAGGGAGATCAGTGCAGATCGTTATGTGGTTAGTGCTTTTATTCTGATAGCCATAACACCGTTAATCAGAGTCATCCTTCCAATTATTTTTCCTGATCTTTATTTATTTTCATTAAGATTATCAGGAGGGTTGTGGATAGCGGCGTTCCTCATTTTTGTCATTCGTTATATGCCGATATTATTTTACTCTCGTATCGATGGACGACCAGGTTAGGGGCTATAAACATTATTATATGTGCGTGAATGGTTATATTCTGAGGTACTGTTTTATACCGTAGTCTCACTATTAAATACTTAAGTTATAGGGAAAATGTTCCGATAAGCATTAGAACAGAATGTAGAACTAAGCATTTGCAATAGCAAATACGGAGTCTTTTGCTGAATGAATATCCCTGTCAACACGGTTAACTCATCATTATTACTCAGTCAGTCACGAGCTGATTTTTTCCACCAGATTCATTCAATGATTGAACAGGCCCAGGCTGGTTCACAGGTTGTGGCTCTGGTTCGGTTTGGTATTGACCGTTTACGAAAAATTAATCGGCATCATGGTTTTGCCGTGGGCGATCAGGTTCTTGAGGAACTGAAAGATCGACTAACTAATCTGGAAGTTAACGATATCGCTGTGTATTGCTTTGGTCATGGTGAGTATGCCCTGGCTATAAACGGTGAGAGTGAATCTCAGCTAAAAACTACCATAGCTAATATTTTTGAAATCCTTGAAGCTGAATATCATATCGGTAATGAGACGGTTCGGTTGCGGTTCAGCGGTGGAGTCGCCCTGTCGCCAACAGATTGTATGGATGAAGCCTGTTTGGTGCTAGCGGCGGAGGCAGCGAGAGAACAGGCTCATGATGAAGGTGGGGCTCGGATCCGGTTTTATATAAATAAGCTTCACGAACAGACCCTGCATCGTGAAAGAATGTCA
>JAPHRJ010000094.1 GCA_026196045.1 Gammaproteobacteria bacterium | reverse complement strand
TGTCGTCGATCTGGGCGCGGCTCCCGGTAGCTGGTCTGAGATCGCGGTAAAAAAAATTGGGCATAAAGGTCGATTGGTTGCCCTGGACATTCTGCCCATGGACAGTATCGCGGGTGTTGAGTTTATTCAGGGTGATTTTCAGGAGCAGGATGTTTACGATAAGTTACTAAAAACATTAGATAATCAGCCAGTTGACCTTGTAATTTCTGATATCGCCCCCAACATCAGTGGACTGAAGGCCGTGGATCAACCTCGGTCGATGTATCTAGCTGAATTAGCACTAGATTTAGCCCGAAAAGTGCTCAAAAAGGATGGTGATTTTCTGGTCAAGGTTTTTACGGGGTCAGGAGTGGATGAGTACAAAAAGGATATGCGTAAAAGTTTTCACAAGATAATTGTGCGTAAACCCAGGGCCTCACGGCCACGCTCACCAGAGATATATTTACTGGCTAAAGGATTTATCGCTCCAGATTGATGCGACCCAGTTTGGCGTGATTGAATAGATACCAATCAGCTACGAATTTTTATTTACTTGGGCCGATAAACCTGAGTAACATGTAAAACAATGTACCTGTAATTATTGGTATTAAATTAATTATTTAGAACATGCCTGGGGTCGACAGGCATTGAGGATGACAATTGAACGACTTAGCCAAGAATATTCTATTATGGGTGATTGTAGCCATCATCCTCATGTCTGTTTTTAATAATCTGACACCCACCAGTTCAGATAGCAAACTCAGCTATTCAGATTTCATATCAAACGTGAAACAGAATCAGGTGCGAGAGGTGATGATCACCGGCCGTACTATTACGGGTGCTCTGCAAACAGGTTCACGTTTCAGTACTTATAGTCCTGAGACTGATAACAGTGCAATGATTGGTGACCTCATCACTCATGGCGTAAAAATCAATGCTAAGCCATTGGAACAGTCGATCTGGATGCAGATTTTCATTTCCTGGTTCCCATTCCTGTTGATTATCGGTTTATGGATTTTCTTCATGCGCCAGATGCAGGGCGGTGGCGGTGGCCGTGGTGCCATGTCATTTGGTAAGAGCAAGGCTCGCCTGTTAGGCGAAGATCAGATCAAGATTAATTTCAATGATGTCGCCGGTGTTGATGAAGCCAAAGATGAAGTATCCGAGCTGGTTGAGTTCCTGCGTGATCCCGGTAAGTTCCAGAAACTCGGTGGTAAAATTCCCCGTGGTGTTTTAATGGTAGGTTCACCGGGTACCGGTAAAACCTTGCTGGCAAAAGCCATTGCGGGTGAAGCCAAGGTACCGTTTTTCACCATCTCTGGTTCTGACTTTGTCGAAATGTTTGTTGGTGTGGGTGCTTCCCGTGTCCGCGATATGTTTGAACAGGCCAAGAAGCATGCTCCCTGTATCATCTTTATTGATGAGATCGATGCAGTAGGTCGTCATCGCGGTGCCGGTTTAGGTGGTGGTCATGATGAACGTGAGCAGACCCTTAATCAGTTACTGGTCGAGATGGATGGTTTTGAAGGTAATGAAGGTGTGATCGTAATTGCGGCGACTAACCGTCCTGATGTACTTGATCCTGCCTTATTACGTCCTGGACGTTTTGATCGCCAGGTTGTTGTGCCTTTACCGGATATGCGTGGTCGTGAGCAAATTTTGAAAGTTCACATGCGTAAAGTACCAGTATCCGACAATGTTGAGCCTAAAACTATAGCTCGTGGTACGCCGGGTTTCTCCGGTGCCGATTTGGCGAATTTGGTCAACGAAGCGGCCTTGTTTGCTGCACGTGCCAATAAGCGTATGGTCGAGATGATCGAGTTTGAAAAAGCTAAAGATAAGATCATGATGGGGGCTGAACGTAAGTCCATGGTCATGAGTGACGATGAGAAAAAACTGACGGCCTATCATGAAGCAGGTCATGCCATTGTTGGTTTAACAGTACCATCGCATGATCCGGTTTATAAAGTCTCGATTATTCCTCGTGGGCGGGCATTGGGTGTGACCATGTTCCTGCCTGAAGAGGATCGTTACAGTTATAGTAAGGAACGCCTCGAAAGTCAGATATCTAGTCTATTTGGTGGACGGATCGCGGAAGAGCTTATTTTTGGATCAGAAAATGTGACTACCGGTGCATCTAATGACATTCAGCGTACTACTGAACTGGCCCGTAGTATGGTGACCAAGTGGGGCCTGTCTGAGAAACTGGGACCCTTGACCTATAGTGAAGAAGAAGGTGAAGTATTCCTTGGTCATTCAGTGACACAGCACAAGAATGTTTCGGATGAAACTGTACACATTATTGATGAAGAAATTAAAAATATTGTTGAACGCAATTATGAACGCTCGCGTAAGATCCTGGTCGAGAATATGGACAAGTTGCATATGATGGCTGATGCGCTGATTAAGTATGAAACGATTGATAAGGACCAAATCAATGATGTCATGGAAGGCCGTCCACCACGTTCACCTGATGGCTGGGATGATGATACGCCACGAGGTGGTGGAGAACAGCAGAAATCGACAGAAGCCAAAGGCTCCGGAGATAGTAAAGAAGGTGGTTCTATCGGTGGACCGGCAGGCGAACACTGATTTCATTAGTCGATTTTAGGTAACAACATAAAACGGTGGGTTTATTCCCGCCGTTCTTTGTTTCTGGTAATTACAAATTCAATGTCAGATTTTTTTCTCCAATCGGATCGTGCTTTCCCGCTGGTGATGGGGATATTAAATGTTACCCCGGATTCTTTTTCCGATGGCGGTCTGTTCGAACAAAAAGAAGCGTCACTAAAGCATGTTCGTGACATGATCGATGCAGGTGTTGATATTATTGATATCGGAGGAGAATCTACCCGTCCTGGTGCCAAAGCGGTTTCAGTGGCTGAAGAACTGCAACGTGTGATCCCGGTAATTGAGGCCATTCGCACTGAAACAGATATTCCAGTTTCGATTGATACCAGCAAAGCACAGGTGATGCGCGAAGCGGTGGTCGCAGGTGCCAGTGTTATTAATGATGTTCGAGCATTACAGGAAGAAGGTGCTCTGCAAGCTGCCGCCGAATTACCTGTCCCTGTTGTTCTGATGCATATGCAGGGACAACCTCGGACGATGCAGGAACATCCTGAGTATAATAATGTAGTAGAGGATGTTTGTGAGTTTTTACGTAACCGGGTTCAGGCCTGTGAGCAGGCCGGGATATCACGAGATCGACTTATTGTTGATCCAGGGTTTGGTTTCGGTAAAACCCTGCAGCACAATTTGAGTTTATTCCGGCATATACCGGAGTTAAAGCAACAATTAGATTTACCAGTTTTAATTGGTGTTTCACGTAAATCCATGATTGGTGCAGTTCTGGATATTCCGGTCGAAGAACGCATGCCAGCGAGCGTGGCATTGGCCGGGCTCGCGGCCTGGATGGGAGCCGATATTATTCGGGCCCATGACGTGCGTGAAACCTGCCAGGCCGTTAAAATGTGTGGTTCGGTCAAAGAGTCAGAATAAGGACAGAAGTCATTATGACAAGAAAATATTTTGGAACCGATGGTATTCGGGGACGCGTTGGTGATTACCCAATTACGCCAGACTTTGTTTTGAAACTGGGCTGGGCGGCTGGCCGTGTACTGGCCGGGAATAACGGTGGCAAAGTATTAATTGGTAAAGATACCCGTATTTCAGGGTATATGTTTGAGTCAGCACTTGAGGCCGGCTTGTCTGCGGCTGGGGTTGATATCCACTTACTGGGCCCAATGCCGACTCCAGGCGTCGCCTATTTAACCCGGACACAGTTTGCTCAGGGCGGCATTGTGATCAGTGCTTCCCATAATCCTTACCATGATAACGGTATCAAGTTTTTCTCTGGTAAAGGTACCAAGCTTCCTGATGATATCGAGCAGGCCATTGAGGCTGAACTGGACAGGGATATGGTGTGCAAGTGTAATGATTCTGCCAGCCTGGGTAAGGCTGAACGGCTGGATGATGCTGCTGGTCGTTATATTGAGTTTTGCAAAAGTACTTTTCCTACCGGCATGGATTTGAAAGGCGTCAAAATTGTAGTGGATTGCGCTAATGGAGCGACTTACCACATTGCCCCCAAGGTCTTTGCCGAATTAGGTGCGACCGTTTTTGCAATTGGTGACAAGCCGGACGGGATCAATATTAATGAAGCCTGTGGTTCCACCCATATGGAACTGTTACAGGAAAATGTGAAGAAATATCAGGCCGACATCGGTATTGCGCTTGATGGCGATGGTGACCGGGTTATGATGGTCGATGGCCAGGGCGCGCTCGTCGATGGGGATGAATTACTGTATGTCATTGCCATGCACCGTCACCAGAATAACTTGCTTGAGGGGGGTGTCGTCGGGACATTAATGACGAACCTTGGCCTGGAGCATGCCCTGCAGGAACTGAATATTGATTTTCAGCGTGCGTCCGTGGGTGATCGCTATGTAATGGAATGTCTACGCAAGGACAACTGGCAGCTGGGCGGTGAGTCATCAGGCCACATTATTTGCCTGGATCGGACTACCACCGGTGATGGAATCGTTTCTGCCTTACAGGTACTGGCAGCCATGCGTGAAAATGAGAAATCCCTGCGTGATTTGCTGTCTGGAATGCATAAATATCCACAGACCCTGCTCAATGTCCGCCTGAAAGAAAAAATGGATGTGATGGGACAGGATTTAGTAAAAGAAGCGGTGCGAAGCGCAGAGAGCCAGCTAGCCAATAATGGGCGGGTGCTATTACGGCCTTCCGGTACTGAGCCGCTTATTCGAGTCATGGTCGAAGGTCGTGATGAAGGTCTGGTCAATGCCGTGGCTCAGGAACTGGTAAACGTGGTACAAAGCTGCCTTTCCGCCTGATTTCCGGGTTTTTTCATTGATTTATTGGCGTTTGAACGGTAAGCTTTCGCGCTATTTTAGGGGCTGAGACGCCCGCGTTAGATTCAAAAGCAGAGAACGAATAACAGGGGTAAGTAAGCAATGCGGCAGATATTAATTGCAGGTAACTGGAAAATGAACGGCTCCCGAGCCAGTATTCGGGAATTACTGGACGGTGTGAAAGCCGGTCTGGGCGACGTTAAATCTGCTGAAATGGCTGTTTGTGCTCCTTTTCCTTACCTGGGCGATGTCCAAAGTCAGCTGAACGGTTCCAGTGTTAGCTGGGGTGGCCAGGATCTGAGTGTGGAAGAAAAGGGTGCTTTTACCGGCGAAACCTCGGCTTCCATGTTGCTCGATTTTTCCTGTAAATATGTCATCGTGGGTCACTCAGAGCGTCGTACGCTTTATGGTGAAGATGATGCACTGGTCGCTCAAAAATATGCGGTTGCTCGCAAAGCGGGTCTCAAGCCTATTCTGTGTGTGGGCGAAACGCTGGAAGAACGTGAGAAAAATATTACTGAAGACGTTGTGGCTCGTCAGATCAAGGCGGTCATCGATCTTGAAGGTGTGTCTGCTTTAGCCGACGGTGTGATTGCCTACGAACCCGTCTGGGCGATTGGTACGGGTAAAACGGCGAGTCCTGAACAGGCTCAGGCGGTACATGCGTTTATTCGTAGCTTAGTTGCTGAGCAGGATGCTGGCGTTGCTGAGAAAGTACAGATTCTTTATGGTGGTAGTATGAATCCGGCGAATGCGGCGGAATTACTGTCACAGTCGGATATTGATGGTGGTTTAATCGGCGGTGCTTCTTTGAAAGCCGATGATTTCCTGGCTATCGGTAAAGCGGCAGGTTAATCACCAATCAGTGGTGAACGGATTTCGATTTTTTAATTCAGGTTGGATAGAACACTATGTTGTATAACATTATTCTGGTTGCCCACGTATTGATTGCGGCCACACTGATCGGGCTGGTATTGATACAGCAAGGTAAGGGCGCTGATGCTGGTGCAGCATTTGGTAGTGGTGCATCGGGTACCGTATTTGGTAGTCGTGGTTCTGCTTCTTTTTTAACCAGAACAACGGGTGTTCTGGCGACCCTGTTTTTTATAACCAGTTTGACTCTGTTTACCATGGCCAATGATTTGTCCAAACCCGAAAGTGTTGTGGATACCATGACGCAACAGTCTGAAGAGCCTGCTCAGCAGGATGATATTCCTGCGGCCGACACGATGCCGCTTGAGTCGGACATACCTGTTTCTGAATAAATCCTGTCTGGATATTTATTCAATATAGCCGATGTGGTGGAATTGGTAGACACGCTATCTTGAGGGGGTAG
>JAPHRJ010000045.1 GCA_026196045.1 Gammaproteobacteria bacterium | reverse complement strand
ATGGCTCGTGGTGTTATGCAACAAATGGCACTGGACGAAACACAGAAACGGGTTGCGATTGAATTATTTAACAAAGGCAAGGATGACGACTTTGATCTTGATGGTGTGATTGAACAGTTTCGTCAGGAGTGTCATCGCCGACGTACCCTGATGCAAATGTTCATGGAGATCCTGCTCCATGCCGCCTATGCCGATAATGAATTACATCCAAATGAACATGCTCTGTTACAGCATATCAGTGATGAGCTTGGGTTTTCACGACTCCAGTTCCAGCAGTTACAGGGTCAGGTTCAGGCTCAACGTAGTTTCCATGCCGGTGGTGGGCAGGCGGGAGTTAGCCCAGCCAGCCAGTTAAAACAGGCCTATGAAGCACTGGGTGTGAGTAAAAGCGCGAGTGATGCTGATGTCAAAAAAGCCTATCGGCGTTTAATGAATCAACACCACCCGGATAAACTGGTTTCAAAAGGCTTGCCGGAAGAAATGATCAAACTGGCAACGGAAAAAACTCAGGATATCAAAGCCGCATACGAAACCATCAAGGCTTCACGCAAGTAATCAATATTGATCACACAAAATATCGGCCGCCACTGGCAATCGCTATCAGGATCAATCCCAGGCTCAGGTTAACGCCTACCAAAAAGCGAATCGAGGCCAGGTGTTTGGCTCCTGTTGGCCAGGCCTGTGTGGCGACGGCATCTTTCAGTTTCTGGTAAGGAACAAAATATACAAACAGGTAGATCAGTATCATGAGAAGACCCAGCCCGCTCATGATATGTACGTACAGGGGCGCATTGGCCATGCTCTGGTAAATACCAAATAGTAAGATATAGCCAGTGACTGGCATCAGTACAACGGCAATCCAAACCCAGGGAAAGAAACGTCCAAATACACCAACCCATTGTGTTAGGCGGACAGGGGGTTCCAGTTGTGAGGCGGCGACAGGGCGTAAACATTGGTGAGCGAAAAACATTCCCCCAACCCAGATTACAGCGGCTAATACGTGCAGGCTTAATAATAAACTGTTCATAATGTTCCTTTAATGTATTTTGTTGACGATTTTTATTTTAACTGAATTTCTACGCCTCCGGCATAACGTTTCAACCAGCCACGAATACGCTTGAGTAGTTCCCCTTCTTTATCACGCATGAAGTGATCGGCTCCCATGATCTGTTTCTGGAAATAATATTTGTTCTGTGCTTTTTTCCCAGCTTTCACCCGTTGTTTGGCTGAGGCGAGTACAGAGTCCAGATCACGACTGCCGTAGAGATCCAGTACCGGGATCTTTATTTTCGCCAGTGTCGTCGAGGCATCCATTTTGGGGTCGGTTTTGCTACTGCTCATGCCAATTCCGATAAAGGCACGTACTCCGGTTTTAGTCTGGCTGGAGAGATAATAACTGGCCATGACGGCACCCAGACTGTGACCGATGATGATGATATTGTTAATACCTTTGGATTTCAGGAATCCCACCGCAGCAGAAATACGAGCCGGCACTTCATCAAACAGGGGCGCGTACTCAGCATGCCTGGCATCATTTGCCAGCACGGGTAACTGGATCGACAGTGTTGACCAGCCAAACTCGGGTAATTCGGTACGGACTGGATGGATGATATCTGGCCAGTTGGGATGGACGCCAGACCCGTGGAGAACAATGAGTCCTCCCTGTCGCGGGTCCGTTGCGGGAGTGAACAGGCCAAGGATTTTTCCAGTTTTGCCTTTGAGATCCAGGTCAACGACTTCTCCAACCATCAGCGAATCAACGATCTGCTCACGCCAGCGGGTTTCTTTGGCCTGATCTGATCCCGATTCAGCCAGGGCAGGAGTGCCGAGCAAGGTAACCATATATAAGGCTAAGCTGGAAAATAACAGTGTCAGTCGCATGGTTTTTCTCATTTGTTTTGATATTGGGGGATTAAGTATATAAAAGGCTGAAAAATCCTGTCCAATCGGGTAAAGTCTTGCGCTCGATTTCCTGTTAGCAGGCCGATATTAGCCTGAGACAGGTGACACACGAATTTTTTTATAAATATGAGGCATGCAGCTATGGCAGATTTTAAAATCGCCCCTTCGATTCTTTCCGCTGACTTCGCTCGTCTGGGTGAAGAGGTTGAAAATGTAATCAAATCAGGCGCAGATATTGTGCATTTTGACGTCATGGATAACCATTATGTTCCTAATCTGACTATCGGGCCATTGGTCTGTGATGCCCTGCGCAAACATGGCGTGACCGCTGAAATCGATGTGCATTTGATGGTGAAACCTGTCGATCGCATTATTCCTGATTTTGCCAAAGCAGGTGCATCTTACATTACTTTTCATCCTGAAGCGTCCGAGCATATTGACCGAAGCCTGCAGATGATTCGTGAGCTGGGCTGTAAATCCGGCCTGGTCTTTAATCCTGCCACACCGCTGGATTGCCTGAAGCATGTTATGGATAAAGTCGATGTGATCCTGCTGATGTCGGTTAACCCCGGTTTTGGTGGCCAGAGCTTCATTCCAGAAACACTGAATAAATTACGTATCGCTCGCAAGATGATTGATGAATCTGGCTATGATATCCGTCTGGAAATCGACGGCGGTGTGAAAGTAGATAATATTCGTGAAATTGCGGAAGCTGGTGCTGACATGTTTGTTGCCGGTTCTGCCATCTTTGGTGCAGTTGGTAAAGATGACGCTAATGACTACGACACTGTTGTTGGTCAGATGCGTGCTGAATTAGCGAAAGTAAAGTAACTGGTTACGAGTGACAAGTGACAAGGAAATTTGATATGACACAACAAGTAGTAACCTCGGACTCGTCCCTCGATACTCGTCCCTCGTCCCTGCGCAAGCCAGAGATGGTCTTAATCGACGTGGACGGTACGCTGGTAGACAGCGTGCCGGACCTTGCTTATTGCGTCGATGAAATGATGAAACAGCTTGATATGCCGGTTCATGGTGAAGCCAAAGTCCGTGAATGGGTGGGTAATGGGGTTGAGCGTCTGACTCGTCGCGCCCTGATTGGTCAGCTGGATGGCGAACCAGATGATGCTCTGTTCGAAAAAGCCTATCCTGTTTTTATGGCACTGTACGCAGAAAATACCAGTAAACGCAGTACGCTGTACCCGGGTGTTGAAGAAGGTCTGGCTTATTTGAAAGCTCAGGGTTACAAACTGGGTTGTGTGACCAATAAGGCGGAACAGTTTACCGTCCCCTTGCTTAAAGACCTGGGAGTCTATGATAACTTCGAAATTGTTATCAGTGGTGATACTTTAGAAAAGAAAAAACCGGATCCTATGCCTTTGTTACATGCGGCTGACTTTTTCGGTGTTAAACCAGAAAATGCTCTGATGATTGGGGATTCAGTCAGTGATGTGAAAGCGGCACGTGCAGCAGGTTTTAATATTGTCTGCATGACCTATGGTTATAATCACGGCGTTGATATTCGTGAAGCCAACCCGGATGTGGTCATTGACTCTATGGCTGAGCTATCCAATATTCTGGGAAGCGCGGCAGCTTAAACGAATTGACTGGTTCAGTTCAGGAATTTTAGTTATGAAGATGTTCAAACATAGTTTAAACACAGGAGAACGATGGCGGGCGTAAGCCCGAATTCTGGATCCAGAATCCATCCATATTGTTGTGTTTGACGTTAACATCTTCAGGCTTAAAGAATGAATGAACAGGAATTTAATACACTAAAAGAACAGGACTACAATCGTATCCCCCTGATGCGAGAAGTCCTGGCCGATCTTGATACCCCACTAAGTACTTACCTTAAACTGGCCAATGGTCCATATTCTTATCTGTTTGAATCCGTACAGGGTGGTGAGAAATGGGGTCGTTATTCCATTATTGGTTTGCCCTGTCGCAAGATCGTTCGAGTTATTGATAAAACAATTACGGTCACTCTGGATGGCAAGGTTGTTGAAGAGGATATCGTAGAGGATCCTCTGGCCTGGGTTGAAGCATTTTATGCTCGCTATAACGTTCCTGATATCGAAGCCTTGCCGCGCTTTACCGGTGGCCTGGTAGGTTATTTCGGTTATGACACCATTCGTTATATTGAACCCAAACTGGGTCATTGCCCGAATCCGGATATGTTGCATACACCGGATATTATGCTCATGGTTTCTGATGAGGTCGTTGTATTTGATAACCTCTCGGGCAAATTGTATGTAATCATTTATGTTGATCCTGCAGATGCAAAAGCCTATCGCCAGGGCCAGTCGCGTTTAAATGAGCTGGTCAGTAAACTCAATGAAGGCGCACCTCGCCATATTCCAGAAACAACACGTACTGTAAAAGAAAAAGATTTTATATCCGGTTTTACCGAAGAAAGTTTCAAGTCAGCAGTAAACAAAGCCAGGGAGTACATCACGGATGGTGATGTTATGCAGGTGGTATTGTCTCAGCGTCTGTCGATCCCCTTTAATGCGCGTCCTCTGGATCTGTATCGTGCTCTTCGTTGTCTAAACCCTTCGCCCTATATGTATTACCTGGATCTGGGTGAGTTTCATGTCGTGGGTTCATCACCAGAAATTCTGGTGCGTATGGAAGAAGATGAAGTTACGGTGCGTCCTATTGCAGGCACACGTCCTCGCGGTACTGATTTGCAGCATGACAAAGAACTTGAAGAAGATCTGCTGGCGGATCCCAAAGAGCTGGCTGAACATCTTATGCTGATTGATCTTGGCCGTAATGATGTTGGTCGCATTGCGCAGACAGGCAGTGTTGAGCTAACTGAAAAAATGGTTGTTGAATATTACTCGCACGTGATGCATATCGTGTCCAATGTTGTTGGCAAATTAAAACCAGATATGTCGGCCATGGATGTATTGCGAGCAACGTTCCCGGCCGGTACGGTTTCTGGTGCCCCTAAAATCCGTGCGATGGAAATTATTGATGAGCTGGAACCAGTAAAGCGCGGCGTGTATTCCGGCGCGGTAGGTTACTGGTCATGGTCAGGTAATATGGATACGGCCATTGCGATTCGTACTGCGGTAATTAAAGATAAAACCCTGCATATCCAGGCTGGTGCCGGGATTGTGTATGACTCAGTGCCTCAGAATGAATGGGATGAAACTATGAACAAGGGTCGTGCTGTATTCCGCGCAGTGGCTATGGCTGAAGCAGGACTGGATAAAGGGCATAGATAGAAAACTTTAACGCAAAGGCGCGGAGTCGCCGAGAATACAAAGGAATGTATTATGAATGAAAATGAACTTTCACGAATAGCCATTGGAGCAGCGATTGAAGTACATAAAAGTCTTGGTCCAGGGTTATTGGAGTCTGTATATAAACAGTGCCTGGCAAGAGAACTTGATTTACAGGATGTCCCTTACCAGTTAGAGCTGCCCATTAATACCAGGTATAAAGGGATAGAATTTGATATTGGTTACCGAATAGATATGATGATATCAGATAAACTTGTTATTGAATTGAAGGTTGCTGAAAAGATATTGCCAGTACATGAGGCGCAATTATTATCATACTTGCGTTTAAGTAAAAGAAAATTAGGCTTATTACTGAATTTTAATGTGCCTGTAATGAAGTCAGGTATCAGACGGATAGTCAATAACTTATGATTATAGATACTTTGCGCCACAGTGTTTTTGCGTTGGAATATTAACATGTTATTAATGATAGATAATTATGATTCCTTTACCTATAACCTGGTACAGTATTTTGGTGAGCTGGGTGCCGATGTACATGTTCATCGTAATGATCAGATTTCTATAGCCGAGATTGAAAAACTTAATCCTGATCAAATCGTTGTTTCTCCTGGACCCTGTACTCCCAATGAAGCAGGTATTTCAGTTGAAGCAATAAAACATTTTGCAGGTAAGAAACCCATACTTGGGGTTTGTCTGGGACATCAAAGTATTGGTCAGGCATTTGGTGGGAACATTATCCATGCAAAGGAAATCATGCATGGTAAAACTTCCATGATCTATCATAAGGAACAGGGTGTGTTTCGAGATTTATCAAACCCCTTTGAAGCAACGCGTTATCATTCTCTGGTAATTGATAAAACCAGGGTGCCGGATTGTCTGGAAGTAACCGCCTGGACTGAAAATGAAAACGGCGAAGTCGATGAAATTATGGGAGTACGACACAAGGAATTTATGATTGAAGGCATGCAGTTTCATCCTGAGTCAATTTTGACTGAGTATGGTCATAAAATGCTGAAAAACTTTCTTGAAAAGTAAGATAAAAAGATCAACGCAAAGGTGCCGAGACGCGAAGTTCGCAAAGAAAAATATTTTTATATGCGGGTTTATGAACCTGGGTAGTGAAAATATCTTAGGTGTTTAAATGTTCAGGCGAAATAATTTTGATGGTTCTGAGTAAAATATTTATGCCCTTGGCGTCTCGGCACCTTTGCGTTAATAATCTTTAATATAGAGGATTACATAAATGAATATGCAAGAAGCTATCCGCGCAGTAACTGAAAAACAGGATCTGAGTTCAGATGCAATGGCGGCCGTTATGCGTATTATTATGACTGGTGAAGCAACACCTGCACAAATAGGTGGTTTTCTTATTGGCTTACGCATGAAAGGTGAAACCATTGATGAGATTGCTGCTGCTGCAAAAGTTATGCGTGAACTGGCCACCGGTGTCAAAGTTGATGGTGAGCATATTGTCGATATTGTTGGAACAGGTGGCGATGAGAGTAATACCTTTAATATTTCAACCGCGAGTAGTTTTGTTGTTGCCGCCGCTGGTGGTACGGTTGCTAAACATGGTAATCGTTCGGTTTCCAGTAAATCAGGCAGTGCAGATTTATTAGAAGCGGCGGGTGTAAACCTGGAGATTAATGCAGAACAGGTCGGACAATGTATAAATGAAATTGGTGTTGGCTTTATGTTTGCCTTAAAACACCATAGCGCGATGAAACATGCCATTGGCCCGCGTAAAGAAATGGGTGTTCGGACTATTTTTAACGTGCTTGGTCCATTAACCAACCCGGCGGGTGCGCCCAATATGTTGATGGGTGTATTTGCAGAAGAGTTAGTTAACCCGCTTGCCGAAGTATTAAATAAACTGGGTGCGGACCATGTACTTGTGGTTCACTCTGCCGATGGTATGGATGAAATAAGCATTGGGGCTGCAACACATGTTGCCGAGCTCAAAGATGGAAAAATAACTCGCTATACCATAACACCAAAACAGTTTGGTTTTTGTCAGGCGGATATTTCTCAACTGGCTGTAGCTAATGCTGAAGAATCTCTGAGATTTATTCAGGGTGTGCTCGATAATCAGCCGGGTCCTGCTCGTGACATTGTTTGCCTGAATGCGGGAGCCGCTATTTATGCCGCCAATCTGGTTGATACGCTGGAAGAAGGCATTAAAAAAGCGGCCGAGGTAATTGCTGATGGTTCGGCCAGGGCCAAGCTTGAGGCACTGGTAAAAGTTTCCAATAGTTTTTAATCAATTATGAATGATATCCCTGACATATTAATCAAGATCATTGATCGTAAGGCAGAAGAAGTTGCTGAACGTGTTATGCAACGATCGCTGGATAGCGTCAAAGCCGAAGCGGCAACAGCCGATACGCCGCGAGGTTTCGTCGAGTCGATTAAAACAACCTTGTCGCAGGGTCGTTCAGCAGTTATTGCCGAAATAAAAAAAGCGTCCCCCAGTAAAGGTGTTATCCGTGAGAATTTTCATCCCGCTGAAATTGCAAAGTCCTATGAACAGGGTGGTGCCAGTTGCCTGTCTGTATTAACGGACATTGATTTTTTTCAGGGACATGATGATTATCTAAAACAGGCTCGTGCAGCCTGTAATTTGCCAGTACTGCGTAAGGAGTTCATTATTGATTCTTACCAGGTATACGAAGCTCGTGCGATGGGGGCCGATTGTATTTTATTAATCGTCGCCGTACTGGATGATGAACAATTAAAAGATTTTTCAGAACTGGCAACCAAACTGGGTATGGATGTGTTGATTGAGGTACATGATGCTGAAGAACTCAAACGCATGTTGCCATTGAATCTGCCTCTGGTAGGTATTAATAACCGTAATCTGCGTACATTCGATGTTTCATTAAATACCACTATCGAATTGCTGTCGATGATTCCGGAAGGCCGTATTATCGTGACAGAAAGTGGCATTCATTCCGCTGAAGATGTCGCATTAATGCGGAAGCATGAGGTGAATACTTTTCTGGTTGGTGAAGCGTTTATGCGTGCCGATGAGCCGGGTGAGCAATTAAAAAATCTATTTTTTGAATAAATTAATTACTATGAAAACACTAACAGAAATAGCTCAGGAATTTGGAACTGATAAATGGGGTTCTCATTATTACACTCCTCATTATGATCGTCATTTCGCTCATCTGCGTAATGAACCAATCAGCTTACTTGAAATTGGAGTTGGTGGTTATGATGATCCTCATGCAGGCGGTGAATCATTGAGATCATGGAAAGAATATTTTCCTAATGCCAAAATTTATTCGATTGATATTTTTGATAAACGTCCGCAGGAAGAAGATCGTATAAAAATATTTAAAGGCAGTCAGGTTGATGAAAATTTTTTACAGGAAGTAATTGAGCAGACAGGACCGCTTGATATTATTATTGATGATGGAAGTCATGTTAATTCACATATTATTGACTCATTCAAATATTTGTTTCCACATTTGAAAGCTGACGGGATATACGCAGCAGAAGATCTACAAACGTCATACTGGAAAAATTATGGTGGTAGTAGTTTTAACTTGAAGAGCCAAAAAACGGCCATGAATTTTTTTAAACAGTTGACCGATAGTTTGAACTACGAAGAAATAGATAATCCTTTTTACAAACCGACTTATTGGGATAAAAATATTATCGCAATGAGCTTTTACCACAACATGGTTTTTATTCAGAAAGGGAAAAATAATGAGGGCAGCACGGAAGTAGTGAACAATATGGTTCCTTCAAGAAGAAAGAGTAGAACCAAGTACTATTTGCGCTATATTCGTTCTTTGTTTGGCCTGAACTAAAAGCGGGAAGTCATTCCGGAGACATGGTATTTAGGTTGGCTAAAGGAATAGCTGGCGTCAGGTTAGCGTGTCCCAAACACAACAATCGTTTTTCCTTTTACCGAAATCAATCCCTGTTCTTCCATCGTTTTCAAAACACGTCCTACCATTTCACGGGAACAACCGACGATACGGCCAATCTCCTGTCGAGTAATCCGAATTTGCATTCCATCTGGATGGGTCATGGCATCAGGCTGTTTGCACAGGTCGAGCAGGGTGCGGGCAACACGGCCGGTGACATCCATGAACGCAAGGTCACTAACCTTACGGCTGGTATCACGTAAGCGAGCCGCCATTTGAGTCGTAATGGCGAATAGTACATCGGGATGTTCCTGATAAAGCTGGCGGAACTTGGAGTAGCTGATTTCAGCCACTTCACAAGGTGTACGGGCACGGACCCAGGCACTCCGATTGTCCTCATCACTGAATAGGCCCATTTCACCGAAAAAGTCACCTTTATTCAGGTAAGCCAGGACAATTTCACGGCCTTCTTCGTCTTCAATGAGAACGGAGACGGAACCATCAACAATGAAATAAAGTACATCGGGCTTATCAGCGGCATAGATAATGACACTTTTTGCCGGATAGCTCCGACGGTGGCAGTGTTCCAGGAATTTATCCAGAGAACTGATACCAGTTTGTTGTGCTGTAATCCGTGTCATAGTGAACCCGAGTAATAATGACGAATGTCTCTGCCTATGGTATATCAATACCGGCTATTGTAAATACATAGCGTCTCATTTCCTGTTAAAAGTGAGAAAGTCGTCACCCTGAGTGGAATAATAATTGTATGTGTTCTGTACGAAAGGGCATTTATGGGTGATATGTCAAAAAAAGCACGGTTTGCAAGCCGATTTTTGGGAGGTTGTTGAATGAAGGCTCGGGTTAAATGGGTGCAGGATGCCACTTTTGTAGGTGAATCTGGCAGTGGCCATGCTGTAGTGATGGATGGGCCACCTGAGCATGGTGGTCGGGATGTTGGTATTCGTCCAATGGAAATGGTTTTATTAGGTATGGGCGGGTGTACGGCATTTGATGTTATGCATATTCTGAAAAAATCCCGCCAGCCAGTGTCCAATTGTGAGGTACAACTGGAAGCTGAAAGAGTGGAGACCGAGCCCAGAGTATTTTCAAAAATTCACGTCCATTTTGTGGTTTCTGGTGATGGCTTGAAGGAAAAACAGGTTGAGCGAGCGGTGGCTTTATCAGCAGAAAAATACTGCTCAGCTTCGATTATGCTGGCTCAGGCTGGGGTCGAAATTACTCATGATTACGAAATTGTCGGAACTACAGCAGGTTGATGGTATCGCATGTCAAATTTTGATTCAGTTGTAAACAGTTATTACCATTCATGGTTTCGTTTCCACCCGGAAACAGCCGTAGATCTCGGTGTAGACGGTTTTAGCCATTTGTTACGCCCCTGTGGTGATGATGAGATTGGTGCCCTGACGGCGCTGAATGAAAAGCTGCTGGGGGCACTGGATGAAATCAGTCCTGAAGAATTAGGCGAAGATCAGCAAATTGATTATCGCATCATGCGCGGTGCGGCCATGCTGGAGCTAAAAGAGCTGGTGGAACAGGACTGGCGTTTTCGTGATCCCGCTCGATTCTTGCCCATACATGCCATCTATCAATTGAGTCTGCGTCAGGTGGAAGATTTACCTGGTGCATATGGAGCGCGACTGGAAGCCATTCCCGGTCATTTACGTTGTGCGCGTGGGCAGTTAGGTGAAGAGCCGGAACAGATCCCGGCACTGTGGTTGGAAATGGCGATTACCGAAGCCGAACAGGGTGCTCAATTTTTACGGGAATTGCACCATCACCCTGTCATTATTCGCTATAAACGTGCTCCTGAACTGGATGAGGCGATTCATGCGGTAGAAGAATTTGCACGTTTTATGGAAAAGGATCTGCTGCCAAAGGCGCAGGGAAATTTTGCCTGTGGGCGCGATGTTTTTGAAATGCGCTTACACCATCAGCATGCGCTCGATATTAATGTCGACCAACTGCATGCTTTAGGTCGGCGTTTATTTGATGAGACTCTCATTGAACTCAAAGCGGTAACACGTGAATTGCAGGGAAATGAAGATTTTCATGCGCTGACGGAAAAAATTCAGGCTCGCTCATCTGAGTCGAACAACCTGTTGGAGCAGTATCGAACAGGAATGGTGCAGGCTCGGGATTTTCTCCTACAACAGGACCTGGTTAGCTTACCTGTTCAGGAACAATTAAAAGTGGTGGAAACGCCTCTTTTTTTACGCCACGAAATTCCTTTTGCGGCTTATGTCGAGCCAGCAAAAAATGATGCACAACAGCAGGGTTGGTATTATGTGACCCCCCCGGAGAGTGATGCGGACTGGGGAGAGCATAACCCCGTGAGCTTGCAACATACCTGTGTGCATGAAGCCTGGCCGGGTCATCATTTACAGTTTGTGACCGCCAACCAGAACCCAGCTTCCAGTACCCTGCCGCGTTTATTGAACCCCTCTGCCAGTCTGTACGAGGGTTGGGCATTATATTGTGAGCAGTTGATGCAGGAACAGGGCTTTCTGGCGGCACCTGAATCACGTTTCATCTTATTGAAGGATCGTCTCTGGCGTGCATTAAGGATTATGCTGGACGTTGAACTTCACACTCAGGATCTTGCTCTGGAGCTTGCTGCCGATCGCATGGAGCAGTGGCTGGGCTTCAGTCATGCCCAGGCCATCGCAGATTTGCAGTGGTACACCCGTGCCCCAACGGTGCCGATGGGCTATGCGACAGGATGGACATTGATAAACACCACTCGATCTCGTCTAAAAGCCAGTGAAAAAGACTTTAATATCAAGCAGTTCCATGATGGATTGTTATCCATGGGTTCGATCCCGGTGGCTGAAGTGATTCGTCATCGATTTGGCCAGCCTTTGTGGGATAGTGTGCGTCGCGAAGTATTTTGAACGTATAAAAAACTAGCTGACAAAATACCCAATTTCGATAAAATACGCGCCCTTATTATTGGCAGGAGATAAGATCAATGCCGCGTCAAAAGAAGATCAAGCTGCATGGTTTTAACAACCTGACCAAAACCTTAAGTTTCAATATTTACGATATTTGTTATGCCAAGACGCCAAAGCAGCGTAAGGAATATATTGCCTATATTGATGAAGAATATAATGCCAGGCGGCTGACAAATATTCTTTCTGAGGTGAGTCATATCATCGGGGCAAATATTCTGAATATTGCCCATCAGGATTATGAACCGGAGGGTGCCAGTGTGACCATACTGATTGCCGAGGAACCGGTAATTTCTGAAGAGCTATCCAATACTGAAGCTCCCGGTCCACTGCCTGATGCCGTAGTGGGTCATCTGGACAAGAGCCATATCACCGTACATACCTATCCAGAAAGTCATCCGGATAATGGGATTAGTACTTTTCGTGTCGATATTGATGTATCTACCTGTGGCCGCATTTCCCCCCTAAAAGCCCTGAACTTTTTGATCCACAGTTTTGATTCAGACATTGTGATCATGGATTATCGCGTGCGTGGTTTTACTCGGGACATCAGAGGTAAAAAGCATTATATCGATCATAAGATTAACTCGATCCAGAATTTTATTGCCTGGGATACCAAGCAGGCCTATTCGATGATTGATGTAAATGTTTATCAGGAAAATATTTTTCACACCAAGATGATGAAAAAAGATATTGAGCTGGAAAGCTATCTTTTTGGTGTGGAAAAAGAAGAGTTCACAACTTCAGAGCACAAAAAAATCCATAGCCGACTGGAAAAGGAAATGCTGGAGATTTTTTACGGACAGAATATTACACGGTAAACTGATGGAGCAAATTAACGCCTGAGGTGTTAAACCCAGAATGCAGTTTTAGTCATCAATTTCGAAGTCAGTCCCATTAACATTTTGATCGGGGCTGGTAATGCGGCCCCACCGGCTTCAAGTGCCATAGTGGCATGTTGACCCTCATCTTCTTTCATTTGTTCAAGAATCGCCCGGGTCTTTTTATCTTTTTCAGTGACCTGTTCCAGGTGATCATCCAGATGTTGAACCACCTGTTTTTCTGTTTCGTTAACAAAACCCAGGCTCCATTTATCACCCGCCAGTCCGGCCAGTGCACCGATAGCGACGGAGCCTGAATACCATACAGGATTTAAATAACTCAGGTGGGTGCCCATTTCCTTAACTCGGTTTTCACACCAGTCGAGATGATCATTTTCTTCTTCGGCCGCACGCTGCATTTTATCGCGTACATTTGGCAATTTGGCGGTTAAGGCCTGACCCTGGTACAGGCCCTGTGCAGCAACTTCACCTGAGTGGTTAATACGCATCAGGCGGCCAGCCAGTTCACGGTCAGCTTCAGACAGTTCTGTTTCCTGAATATTTTCTGCTGGATTGGGGCGTTCTGTAATTTTGGGTTGTCCAAACAGAGTACGCATGCCTGTGTCCAGGTTCATGACCAGATTATCAATAGGGCTGTATTGTCGTTGTTTCATGGTTAATAACGATACCTGACTCAGGTTCGATGATCCAGAGAATCATTATGAAGCGATAGTCGATGTAAGCTCACTATCAAGTTGTTGAACTAATTGCTGGGCGAGTAAGCTGACCGGGTTTAGCAGTTGAACAGGCGTATCCTGGATACCGGCACTTAGAAACAGGGAACAACCTACGTTAGTGGTGGTAATGATATCAACCGGATGTGACTGAATGGTCTCTAACAGATTACTACGCAGGGTTTTAGCCTGCTCAGGATATTTCAACATATAATCACCCGCCGCACCACAACAGGGAATGTTATCCGCTAAATTTATAATGTTCAGGCCCGGGATCCTGCCCAGTAATTCTGACGCGTAATTAGGTAAACGTAGTGCATTGCGTTGACTGCAGGGCTGATGGATAACCACAGTCTTATTAAGCTCAGTAAACTGCAGTCGATCTTCCCAGTCCGTGCCGGCAAGAAATTCACTGATATCCATAATTTTATCGACAAAACGTTGTGCCTGTCGTTGCTGATCGTCATGGGGCCAGTTTAAATAAATATAGTTTTTTAACTGCGCGCCACAACCACTACTGGTATAAATAATGGCTACCGCTTTATCGGTATCAAATGCCTGCAGGTTTTTCTGTGCCAGTTGCATTGCCTGTTCAGCTTCACCACTATGCTGGTGTAAAGCCCCACAACAAACCTGTTGTTCAGGGAGTCTTACCGCATAACCTAGCTGAGTGACTAATTTGATACTGTTGAGTAAAGTTTGTGAGTCAGCGTTTTGCCCCATGCAGCCGCTAAACAGCAGTATTTCTCCACGCGGGTTACCTTGTGCCGAGTAATAAGACTTGAGTTTTGTATAGGTTGTTGCTGAAGGGATAAATTGCGTTAGCTCCATTAATTTACTGTTGCGTAAAAATGGTGTGTATTTCAGTAAAGTACCAAGGCGACTTTTTCTGTAAATACGAAGCACCGTTCCCAGGCTATTTAATCGCTTTGAATTTGTTAATAATCCTAATCCCATTTTTTTAAAACGAGGAGTGGGTATTTCAGGTTTTAATAACTGCCTGGCGGTATCCATTAAGCGGCCATATTGCACACCGGATGGACAAATACGTTCACAGCGTTGGCATAACAGGCATTGATCTAGATGTTGTAATAGTTTGTTATCGGCAGGAAGTTGTTTACTAATGACAGCCTGAATAAGAGATATACGTCCACGCGGTGACTCGTTCTCATTAAATGTGGCGTTATAAGTTGGGCACTGAGATAGACAAAGCCCACACTTTACACATTGATCTGCCTGGTTTAGAACAAACTCTTCAGCATTGAAATGAGAACTCAAGGGAAAATCATACCTGTTGTTATTTAAGGAGCCTCTAATTAATTCCGTTCGCCCTGAGCTTGTCGAAGGGCGAACGCGGGAATTAATCAGGCTCTTTAAGTGAAAAATAGTATTCAGATAGTCGAACGTACACACTATCGCAACTTAATCGTAAGTTGGGGTAGAATTATACGCCATCATTTTACCAATATGTTTTTACTCGGTGCTTTTTATGTCCTTTTATAAATACCATGTATTTTTCTGCGTCAACCAGCGTGGAGCGGGTGAATCCTGCTGTGCCCAAATTGGCGCTCAACGGGTACGCGATTATACCAAACAGCGAATCAAGGAACTGGGGCTTTCTGGTGAAGGTAATATTCGTATCAATATGGCCGGTTGTCTGGGACGTTGTACAGAAGGACCCGTGCTGGTCGTTTATCCTGATGAAACCTGGTACACCTATGTGGATGAAGAAGATATTGATGAGATTATCGAGCAGCATTTGCAGCAGGGCAAAATTGTTAAACGCTTGCTGATCTGAATTGGCTGGGTTTGAAAGTTTAGGTGTTTGAAAACTATTGATGAGTGATGCGGTGAAATTTCAGGATACAAAACAGCAGATAACTGGCCCGGCCGGTGAACTCGAACTCGTTTATCGACGTGTTCCCAATGACAGGGCACCCGTCGCCGTTATTTGTCATCCTCACCCATTACATGGTGGGACGCTTCAAAATAAAGTCGTACATATGCTCGCCAGCGGTCTCAATGAGCTGGGTGTGCATACGGTGCGGTTTAACTTTAGAGGTGTAGGCGGTTCGCAGGGAGAGTTTGATAGTGGAATTGGTGAAAGTGAGGATTTACTGGCGGTAAAAAAATGGGTAGAAGCTGCACTCCCCGGCTCCCCAGTGTGGCTGGCTGGCTTCTCATTTGGAGCCTATGTGGCTTATCGAAGTTTCACGGAATTTGCTGCCGAACGTCTGATCCTGGTGGCGCCTCCTGTCACAATGTTTGAATTTACTGAAATTCCAGAGCCAGATGTCCCCTGGATAGTGATTCAGGGGACGGATGATGAAATTATTGCCGCTGAGGCGGTTTCCGCATGGGTAGAGCAGCGTCAACATGCGCCAGAGTACTTTTTACATGAAGAAACAGGGCATTTTTTTCATGGACGCCTGAATCTCCTGAAAGAAAGTCTGAAAGTGGCAATTGAACCTCAATCTTAAGTAAAACTGCAATCCTTTAAAAACAGTAACTTATAATTTATTTAACTAAACTATAAATTAATTACGATGTAGTACTTGATCGAATATTAAAGTTTGGTTATATTAGTCGACACTGAATTACTATTTTGACTCCTCCATCCTCCTTAATGGTGGTTTTTTTATCAAGGCGCGGTTACCCCCTT
>JAPHRJ010000013.1 GCA_026196045.1 Gammaproteobacteria bacterium | reverse complement strand
GGTCGGATGAAGGTTATGACATCCGCGTAAGTGCACTCACGCGTGCAACACAGAACTGGTTAACTCAACTGGGTGCCTGGTCGTATATTGAAGCAATGCGTTTGACGCCATATCGGGACATGCACGTCTGGGATGCCAGTGGTAATGGTGTGATTCATTTTGATAGTGCTGATATCGGTGAGCCAGATCTGGGACATATCATTGAGAACCGTGTCATTGTCAAAGGACTACATCAACGGCTTGAACACATCGATAATGTTGACGTGTTATGCCCGGCACTATCGAATGCGCTCGAATTTACCGAGAACAACGTTACTCTGACCCTCGAGACAAAGGAACAGATTAAGGCCAAACTGATTGTCGCCGCTGATGGCGCACGTTCCTGGGTAAGACAGCAGGCTGACATTAGTGTGCACGGATGGGATTATGATCAGGATGCACTGGTGACCTGGGTGCAAACAGAACAGCACCATCAGGATACGGCCTGGCAACGCTTTCAACCGGATGGTCCTCTCGCTTTTTTGCCTTTACCCAATGGCATTAGTTCGATTGTCTGGTCAACCTCACCTGAACATGCCAAACAATTAGTTGATATGGATGAGAAGCTGTTTGCTGAAGAGCTGGCCTCCAGTTTTGAATACAAACTGGGTGCGGTTACCCAGGTAGGACCTCGTGCAGTATTTCCTTTGCGCTTTTTTGAAACTACAGCTTATGTTAAACCGCGTTTAGCACTGGTAGGTGATGCTGCACATCTGATGCATCCATTAGCAGGGCAGGGTGTTAACCTGGGTATGGCTGATGCTGCTGCACTGTCAGAGGTGATCCTGGAGGCGTTAGCAAACAAATCTGATATAGGTGACTATCGTGTTCTGCGCCGCTATGAGCGTTGGAGACGTGCGGATAATCGCAGTATGTTACTAGCTATGGATAGCTTTAAGCTTTTATTTAGCAGCGATTCAGGCCTTGTGCGTCGATTGCGAAATACGGGATTAAATATGACTGACAAACTGTCACCCATTAAACACCTGTTCATGCAGGTAGCACTTGGTCACAATGCTGCGACTGATCGTGCTGTATCCTGTAAGGATTAATTAAATGGATTTCCTGAATATTTCGGCACTTCTTATTAGCCTGGCGGCATTATTCAGTTATCTCAATTATCGTTTTCTAAAAATTCCCACCACGATCGGAATCATGCTTATTGCCCTGTGCATTTCTTTAGGCCTGTTGTTTGCCAATATGCTGGGTTTTAGTGAATTTGAGCACCAGGCAGAAAAAATATTACGCAGTGTGGATTTTCATGAAGCTCTGATGCAGGGGATGCTGAGTTTCCTGTTATTCGCCGGAGCCATGCATATCAATCTGGATGATTTACTTAAACAGAAATGGGTCGTGCTGTTTATGGCAACCGTAGGTGTGTTGATATCAACGTTTCTGGTTGGTGGTTTGAGCTGGGTCGTCCTGAATGGACTCGGTCTGGATATGCCCATGATTTACTGCCTGTTATTTGGTGCACTGATTTCACCCACCGATCCGATTGCTGTGATCGGCATTCTAAAAAGTGCGGGCGTGAATAAAACACTCGAAACCAAGATCGCCGGAGAGTCCTTATTTAATGATGGTGTTGGGGTAGTGATCTTCCTGGTCTTGCTGGGTATTGCCACAGGCCAACATCAACCCAGTTTCGAGTCAGTGAGTTTATTGTTATTACAGGAAGCCGGTGGTGGTCTTGTGTTTGGCTTTCTTGCCGGATTTCTGGTTTTTACCATGTTACGTCATGTTGATAATTATCAGGTTGAAGTGTTGCTAACGTTGGCTTTGGTGATGGGAGGCTATGCGCTGGCCAGTGCCATGCATATATCCGGTCCCATTGCGATGATTATCGCGGGTCTGGTCATAGGAAACCACGGCCGTAGCCTGGCGATGTCAGATAAAACACGTAAACATCTGAATACCTTCTGGGAGCTTATTGATGAAATTATGAATGCCGTACTGTTTGTTCTGATCGGTATGGAGATTCTGGTGTTGAGTTTTAAAGGTGAATACTTACTCGCTGCATTGATTATTATTCCATTAGTTTTATTCGTTCGCTTTATTAGTGTTGGCATGCCGGTGATGATATTACGCAAGTTCAGGGAGTTCAGTCCGCGTGTGGTGCAAATTATGACCTGGGCTGGTTTGCGTGGAGGGATCTCGGTAGCGCTGGCATTATCATTACCGCTTGGTCCTGAACGTGATGTGTTACTCGCAATTACCTATGCCGTGGTTGTGTTTTCGATTCTGGTGCAGGGGTTAACGATCAATGTACTGATTTCAGCAGATGACCTGAAGAGTGAATAGATCCTTTTGAGTTTGCTCTTTCACTATCCAATAGCCTGATTGTTTCAAATCATAATTTTGACTTCTTTACTGATTGACTAAAACTATGTTGAAAAAAGTGGTTATTCACTGTGGACTGGTGGTGTGTTTTTATCAACTGGGCTTTCTAGAATACTAGCCTAACGGTTTAACCTGTGCGATAATGAGAACCATTATCATTAATATTATCGTTAACGTTTAAACCCGCCTTATCTATATATTAAGGTGTGGGAGGTAGCATGAAGCAGGTTATAAATTTCTTTATCGCCACAATATGTGCGGCACTATTCTCACAGGCCGTGCAGGCTTCACCATTGGTGATTTACTCTGGTCGCAGCGACAAGTTTGTAAAACCGGTTGTGAAGGCTTTTACTGAAGAAACAGGCGTCAAAGTGATGCTGCATTCGGGCAAGTCGACCGCCCTGTTGAACAAACTGAAACTTGAAGGCGATCGTACCCAGGCCGATATTTTTATCAGTAATGATGCTGGCAACCTGGAAAAAGGCAGTGAGCTAGGTTTGTTTAAAGCCGTATCAGCGGATATAGCCAGTACGATTCCAGCAAATTACCGTGCGGCGAACAATACCTGGTTAGGTGTATCAGCCCGAGCTCGTGTACTTGTGATGAATACCAGGGCTCAGGATGTTGAGTTCGTGAGTTCAGTCTTTGATCTGGCCGATCCCCGCTTAAAGGGTAAACTGGCTATCACTCATAGTGGTAACGGTAGCTACATCGCCGGTGTTACCGTCTATATGGAAGCGGCGGGCATGGAAAAAACAAAAACCTGGTTACAGGGAATGAAAAACAATGTGGGTAATCAGGTGTTTAATAAACACAGTAAGATTGTTAAAGCCGTCGCCAGTGGCAAGAAGAGTGTCGGACTGGTTAATCACTACTACATCTACCGTCATCTTGACAAAAATCCAGATGCACCGATTAAGATTGTACTACCGGATCAAGACGGTATGGGTGTAGCCTGGAACGTTGCCGGTGCAGCAATTAGTAAATACAGCAAGAAGAGTGCAGACGCCGAAAAATTTCTCGCCTTCCTGATTTCAGAAAAAGGACAGAAGTTGTTTGCTGAAGTAAATCGTGAGTATCCGACTCGCCCAGGTATAATGGCCGCTGCAAATGTTCCGGCTGCAGGTTCATATAAAGTCGCGAATGTTCCGATGGCCACATTGGGACAGAAACGGAATGCAACCCTGGATTTGATTGAAACAGTCGGTATGCCATAAAAATTAGTTACGAGGGACATGTGACCAGTGACCCGCGACGAGGAAATACTATGTCTGCAGTCACTTGTACCTCGTCACCAGGCCCTTAAAAATTTATGACAGTGTACATTCAACAGCTCTTGTATCGCTTTCACATAGAGTTTAGCGTTCGTGGTGCTCTGGCGATACTTGTAGCACTGGCAGCGGCGATCCCGCTGCTTTTTGTGGTTTATAACAGCCTGCAGTTAAGCACGGATGAGTGGGCGAATTTATGGAGTAGTCGCCTACCTGAATTACTCTGGAATACGCTGTCTCTGGCCGTACTGGTTGGAATCGGTTGTATGCTGCTGGGTGTGTCCGCGGCCTGGTGGATCAGTCGACGAACGTTTCCGGGTAGAAAACTGGCCGTATGGTTAATGATCTTGCCATTAACGATACCGACTTATGTTTTTGCCCATATTTATACTAGCCTGCTGGAAGAAGATGGCTGGTTAGGACGGCTCTGGCAATATCTGTTTGGTGCCGAGAGTGTGATACCTGAACTGTATAATATTGTGGGTGTCACCTTTGTGTTAACCCTGGCTGGTTTTTCATATGTATTTTTATTAGTACGTGATGCCCTGTCGCGTTCACAAAGAGTACTGGATGAAGCGGCACGTGTGCATGGTGCCAGCCCTTCTCAGGTCTTCTGGAAAGTTAATCTCCCTCTATTACGCCCTGCAATTGCGGCAGGTTTGGCATTAGTCGTATTACATGTTTTGTCAGACTTTGGTGCAGTGAGTATGTTGCGTTACCAAACGTTTACGCTAAGTATTTATTTGCAAATGAGCGGACGTTTTGATTATCAGGCCGCGGCTGGTTTAAGTATGGTGCTGGTTTGTTTAAGTTTGACTTTTTTGATTCTTGAACGCTTCTTTCGTAATCGTCAGCGCTATTATGGTAATGCGCAGAGTAAACGTTTCGAACCACCTGCCGCCACGGGTTTTGAAACATTCATGATCTGGTTATGGTTAGGGTTAATTGCATTACTTTCTTTTATATTGCCACTGGCATGGATGCTGGCATGGAGTTGGGAAGCCTGGGTTGGTGACTTAATTACAAATGAGTTCTGGGGCTATGTTGGAAACTCACTAACGATCAGCATCATGGCTGCTACTCTGACTGTGATTGTGGCATTACCTGTCGCGCTCTACCATGCACGTGTGCGCAGTTATTTAAGCCAGACCTGTTTGCATATTTCCAGTATAGGTTTTGTTCTTCCAGGTCCAGTTATCGCGCTGGGTATTCTTGCGTTTGTATTAGCGCAAATGCCAACGATATATGGTGGGATGACGGTGTTAGTCATCGCTATGGTAATACGTTTTTTACCTTTAGCTATTCAATCTCAGGAAGCCGCAGCACAACAGTTAACCCCATCTATTGAACAGGCGGCTCGCAGTTTAGGTGCAGGTACTTTTGAAAACCTGCGTCGTATCGTATTGCCAATTCTTAGTGGTGGAATGATGAGTGCCTGGGTACTGGTATTTATAGATACCTTGAAAGAGTTACCGGCCACACTCATTTTACGTCCCACTGGGTTTGATACCTTGCCTGTTCGAATCTGGATTGAAGCTAGTGAAGAAATGCTGGAGCTAGCAGCCCCCGCTGCATTGATGTTAGTTATTGGAACTTTACCTGTCCTCTGGTTAATGATGCGATCGGAGTCCGCGAAGCGGATGTAGAAAGTGCCATACGAAAAGAGCAACGCGAAGTTCTAAGGTGCGATCGGAGTCCGCGAAGCGGATGTAGAAAGTGCCATACGAAACTCGTGAAGCGAGGTTCTAAGGTGCGATCGGAGTCTGCGAAGCAAGCGTAGAAAGAGGTTGTTATATATTCAGCGCTAAATAAAACCCTGTTAATGCTAGTGCTAAATACATTATCTTTTAAACGGTTTTGTTTATGTTTTTATATAAGTCACTAAATTACGCTTTGTATTAGCCTATTTATATCCATTAATAAATATTTCCCTGAAATTATAATGTTTTGTTTTTATTGCAGTAAAAATAATTTGTAGTATGGTTAGTGCAAGCAATAAAGACATAAGCAGGAAATTTTATGCCAGTACTAGCCAGCGGCCGTGTTGTAGGGATAAGCAATGAACGTGCACGTTATCATGCAACGCGCCTAAACTTAAAAGTTACCCGAGACACAACACGCCACCAGTTATTAAAACTGGTTGATATTATTGTGGCTGATCCTGCTGATAGCCCTGATGTATGGAAGAAAAAATATAAGTTTACTGGTCATACCCTTGCCGATAAAAGCTGGATACAACAATGGCCTGAAGAAGATAGAGAGGAATTTCAGCATTGGCTTCATCAGGATTTACAATGTAATGAAATAGATGGAGCAAAAGCAAAGCTTATCTATGACAACTTGCCACATCAGGTTATAAGCCATGACTATCCTAATCAACTACATAGCAATCTAAAAAAACAGATTGAAGTACTTCCGTTATCACAGGCTACCGCAAAGCAGTGGTTGGGTACGATCTCTAATCTTTCAAAATCCGGGATTAGAAAAGAAGAAATTCACTGGTCTGGCATAACCCGGTTTTTGTCTCAATACGATAATGAAAATGAATCTTTGATTAGTAAAAAAGAAATCCAGAATCAGATTGATTTTTCGAGTATTCGTCTTGAAGTTACTAATGAAATGGTTGGTGATATCTCTGGCCAGTTAAATTTTTCTGAAACGGTAGAGCGTATTAGTATCGCTTCATTAAAACATGCCGGAATACATGCTAATGCTTATGATGCGGCGGTATTGCGCTATGTTGATTCCCGGTGTCAGTATCGGATTGGTTATTTGAAGTCACGTCGTACCACAAGTTCGTTTAAATTTACACGCTGGTTTATTATCTCCCCTGAGGGTGAAGGTGTTTCATCAGACGCATCAGATCATCTTTATGGTGATCATTTGGAGGCTATCCAGGCCGCTCGACTACATGCAAATAAACACGACCGCCATAATTGCCCATTGAGTTTCTCTGATAAATATAAATATGTCAGCCTGTGCGGTGGGTGTGATTACAGGGAATGGTTGGTAACCCTGCCTGATTATGCGCTGTCTTATTTTTCATCTCATTATACAGAACGTAATGTTTTGCTTCATTTCCGTACTAAAACACGTATTGATAACAAGCAGAACAAACTTCTATTTATTGAAGAAATACAAAGTGACTGGCATCAGCCTGCTTTTATACAGAGCCATAATAAACGATGGGGAATTCAGGTTCCAATTGCACCCTTCCGCAAAGAATGGATAAGCCTGGCGTTGAAAGTTATGTTGTTACATGCTGTAAAACATAACTTTTCAGGCATCGCCTGGATGACGGGTGAGCTACAGAAAACTCATTACCAGCAATCTTTTCATGCCGTAGAGCGGCTTTATGATAAATCCATTCCTCAAAGCCTGAATCGACTGGGAAAAAACTGGTCAACAACCACAACTTATACCAGCATTAAAACCCGATTATCCGGGTTGAGAGCTGTACGTAATGGCGAAAACTGGTATGCAATCAGCAAAGATGGAAAATTCAAAACACAGGCACGTTTTAACATGGCGGATATTATTGACGTGATAGAACGGCATGGAAAGGAAGTGGATGTGGACATCCCCGTTTTCTATATTTCTGAGGATATGCGCGAATCGATACGCCGCGCAGGCTTGCCGCTATTTGGTGAAAAGATGACTTCGTAAAATCAGGGGCTAGATTATCCAGCCTGTTGCGTATAAAACGCTTCAAATTTGTCTTTTTCTAGTGGCATGGAAAAATAGTAACCCTGGAAAATATCGCAGTTATGCTGTTCCAGGAAATTAAACTGAGTTTCTGTTTCAACACCTTCAGCCACTATGTTTAATTTAAATATCTTTGCCATATTTAAAATGGTATTGACCATCTCCTGGTCACCTTTATCATGATCAAGTTTATTCACAAAAGAGCGATCAATTTTTATTTCGTCAATAGGGAGCTGTTTTAGGTAGCTTAATGAACTATAGCCTGTGCCAAAGTCATCCATAGAAAAACGGATCCCCAGCTTTTTAATGTCCCGCATAACACCAATCACTTTTCCTATTTCTTCGGCGACAATAGTTTCGGTAATTTCAAAGATAATTTTTGAACGTAGTGATGAGTCAAGATATTGTTCACATAAAGCGGTAATATCATGAATAAAGTTATAATGGAAAATTTGACGCATGCTGATGTTGATGGAAATCTGTTCCAGCGCATAGCCTTTCTTTTCCCAGTCAACCAGAGTGGTAAAAGCAGATTTAAGAATATAGTTGCCAAGCTCAATGATAATGCCTGTTTGTTCAGCGATAGGGATAAAATCAACAGGTGGAATATTTCCCAGTTTGTGATTATTCCAGCGTGCCAGTGCTTCAACGCCGATAATTTTTTGATCTTTATTTAACTGAGGTTGAAAATGTAATGTGATCTCATTTTTCTCAATGGCAAAATGAAGCATTTGCTCAATCTCAAGATGTTTCTCAACCCGTTTTGACATTTCATCACTAAAAACAAAAACACCATCTCGACCTTTGGCTTTAACCTCATACATGGCAATATCAGCTTCTTTAATAAAGCTGTTTGCATTGGTGTTAGTGGGATTAATCAGGCTGACCCCAATGCTGGAACTGAGGTAGAGATGATTAAGATCGATGATATAGGTTTGTTTTAGGGCATTAAGTAAGGTGTTAGATAGGGCGACAGCTTCATCCCGGCATTGTTCTTTATTATTAAACTCAGAGCCAGTAATAATGAACTCATCACCACCCAGTCGTGCCACCATGTTGTTAACTGGAATCTGTTTTCTAAGCCGGGTGGAGACTTTCTGTAAAATACGATCACCAACATCATGTCCCAGAGAGTCATTGATAATTTTAAAATGGTCAAGATCAATTAATAGCAAATAAGAATACTGGTTAGACTCTTTTAATGTATTCATCATTTGCTGTAATGAATTAATAAAAAAGTAACGGTTATAAAGCCCGGTGAGTAAGTCATGAGAAGCCTGATAACTGGTTGTTTTTAACAGGTTATGACTACTGTTAGCGGCGTATAAAAGTACCCAGGTAAAGATGCTGGCAAAGATAGTGAGCACATAACCATACCAGTCATTAATATTGAAGAAATAAACAATGAGTGGAACCATTAGAATAAATATGGTCGGGACAAATAATTTCCTGTCCGGGAAAAGCAGGGCAGCGGCAACAACCGAAGCCCCAAGCTCAGTGAAAATGGCGATATAGTGAAGGTTATATGTGTCGTGTTTTACATAAATAATAAAAATGATCGCCCATAGGAGAAAAAAAGCATAAAAGAAATAAGACATTTCCCGATACCAGCTTTCCCGGGACTGTTTGCTCATTTCTTCGAAGTTGAATTTTTTATAGATGCGATAGCCCCAGATAGAGTTAACAACGATCAGGCTATACCAGATCAGGGCGGGGACATGTATATCGTGCAACCAGCTAAGAAAAATGTAGCCCAGTCCTGGGAACAGGGACAACACCATCATCACAGGAATCTGGCGGTGAAGAAAAGAATAAAAACGTTTATCTCTCATAGACTGATTTTAGCGAACAGGAACAGCAATAAATATTCTGTTACTTCATTACTACCTGCTGCGTGTTCTCCATTTGTCTGGTTCGTGTCCCGGACGCTTATAGTAATACAAATTAGCGATGGAGCACGAATGACGCCGGAAGAGGAGTGTTTATTCCAAATTTAGGCTACACCCCTTTCTTCGGGGTATTTTTCAGTGTCAGATTCCAGTAAACTACGCCCATCAGCCACATGACCCGTGGGAGAGACCTTCGTCTGGTAAGTTATATGCATCAGGCAAGGCGCCGAAGGCGCAACCCGCCCGGAATCGCTCAGGCAAAAGAACCGCGGGAATCAGGCTGACTCTGGAGAGAGATCGTATTTTTTTCAAATACATAGTATCCACCGAAGGGGCTCAAGCTCTCAGGTAACCGGACAGAGGGGCGTAGCAAAGCAGAAGATCTGTTTTGCTACGCCCCTTTTTTGGTTTCTGGAATCCAGGAATAGATAATCCTGGTATTCAATTATTTGAGAGTGAGCTGTGAGAGAAAAAATTATTCCCGTTTTTGACCATTCCGCGTTGCCCAATGCCACGCGCATGCCGACCTGGATTCGCCAGTCTTTGGGCAAAGGTCAGGCCTATCAGCATACTCTTCAATCGGTACGCAGTGGCAGTTTGCACACCGTTTGTGAAGAAGCATTGTGCCCAAATCGTGGTGAATGCTGGAGTCAGGGCACGGCCACCTTTATGTTGCTGGGTGATACCTGCACCCGGGCCTGTGGTTTCTGTAACGTCAAAACCGGCCAGCCGCTGGCACCAGATCTGGATGAACCCCGACAGGTTGCCGATGCGGCCATGCAAATGGGACTGGATTATGTGGTCCTGACTTCAGTCAATCGTGATGAGCTGGCGGATGGTGGCGCGAGTATTTTTGCCGAAACTATCCGTGAGTTACGTCGCGCTCATGCGGACATTGGGCTGGAGCTCTTAACGCCTGATTTTCACCGTCGCCAGCCGCAGGCATTAAAACTCATTGCTGAAGCCCTGGCAGAATGCGTATCTCCTGCTCGTGATCCACAAATGGTCTGGGGACATAATGTTGAAACCGTGCCGACTCTTTATAAACAGGTGCGTAAAGGTTCGGATTACCAACGTTCACTGGACCTGCTTGAGCAGGCCGCCCGGCTTGACGGGGTAGAAGCCAAGTCATCCTTAATGCTGGGCCTGGGTGAAAGTTTTGAAGAAGTGATCCGTGTATTACAGGATTTACGCAATATTGGTGTACAGCGTTTGTCGCTGGGGCAGTACCTGCGTCCAGGCCGTTACCATTTGCCCGTAAAGCACTATCTCTCGCCGACCGAGTTTGCCGATTATGAAACTGAAGCCCGAGCGCTGGGATTTAGCTGGGTCAAGGCCGGCCCGATGGTACGTTCCTCCTATCATGCGCATGACTCTGGTGAAGCCTGAGACTTTTGTGATCCTGAGAAAATTTAAAAATATAAGAGTGTAAATCATGACTAAAAGAACACCGCTATATGATATGCATGTTGCTGAAGGTGCCAAAATGGTGGATTTTGGTGGCTGGGACATGCCCCTGAATTATGGTTCACAGATAGAAGAACACAAATATGTACGCAACGATGCCGGGATGTTTGATGTTTCACATATGACGATTGTGGATCTCAAAGGAGAAAAGGTACGTGCCTTTTTACAGTACCTGCTTGCCAATGACGTGGCGCGCCTGAAAGATAGCGGCAAGGCACTATACTCCTGTATGTTGAATGAACAGGGTGGAGTCATTGATGATTTAATCGTGTACTACCTGGAAGATGACTGGTTCCGCATGGTTGTGAATGCGGCAACCCGAGAAAAAGATCTGGCCTGGATCAACAGGCAAGCCGAAGCTTTTGCTATTGATATTCAGGAGCGTAATGATCTAACGATGATTGCGGTACAGGGTCCACAGGCGAGAGAAAAAGCGCATCAGGCTCTGGGCGAAGGTGCCGAGGCCGTCAAAGATCTGGGCATATTTTTTATGAAAATGGTGGGCGATATTGCGGTCGCACGCACTGGCTATACCGGTGAAGATGGCTATGAAATCATGTTACCGGTTGAGCAGGCTGAAGGTTTATGGTCAGCCCTGTTAAAGGCGGGGGTTAAACCCTGTGGTCTGGGTGCACGTGATACCCTGCGACTTGAAGCTGGAATGAACTTATATGGTTCGGACATGAACGAACAGGTCTCCCCACTTGAGTCAGCTTTGAGCTGGACAGTAGCATGGGAACCAGAAGATCGTGACTTTATTGGTCGTGTTGCACTGCAGGGACAGCGCGAGCAGGGTATCAAACAAAAACTGGTCGGACTGGTCCTGACTGATCGTGGCGTTCTACGTGATCACCAGAAAGTGATTGCCGATGGTCTGGAAGCGGGTGAAATTACCAGTGGTAGTTTTTCTCCATCACTAGGCAATACTATCGCTTTTGCCAGAGTAAAAAGTACAGTTGGCGATAAGTGCAAAGTGGAAATCCGTGGAAAGTTACTGGATGCCAAAGTAGTTAAACCACCCTTTGTTCGCAATGGGAAAGCCTGCGTAAGTGTGTAGTTAATTTAATTTTTTTGAATTTATTTTTTTGTTATTGAGAGGAATGCAAAATGAGCAATGTGCCTCAGGAATTACGTTATACCAAAAATCATGAATGGGTCAGTCTGAATGACGACGGAACCGTGACCATCGGTATTACCGATCATGCACAGCATCTGCTGGGTGATCTGGTCTTTGTAGAACTGCCAGAAATTGGTATCACCTTTGGACAGGAAGAAGACTGTGCAGTCGTGGAATCGGTTAAAGCCGCATCAGATGTCTACTGTCCACTCGATGGTGAAGTTATCGGACATAATGAAGCTTTAAGTGATACACCCGAGCTGATCAATCAGGATCCTTATGGTGATGGCTGGATCTTTAAGCTTAAGCCTAAAGATGACGGTGCCTTTGCAGAATTGCTGGATGCCGATGCCTATAACGAAATTGCCAGCGAAGAATAAAATGTAGGGTGGGCTAGCATTTTTTGCGTAGCCTACCCTACATAGATTAAGAAAGATTGAAGTAATAGCATTAACACAGGAATTTTGTCAGATGCCGTTTATTCCACATACAGATGAAGATATTCAGAAAATGCTTGGTGCCATTGGCGTAAACAGCATTGATGAATTGTTTGCAGAAATCCCCAATGAGTTACGCAGTGATGATGGTCTGGGTAACGTTGCTGAGGGCATGAGTGAAATGGAAGTTTCACGCTTAATGAAAGAACGTGCCGAAGCCGATGCCCGCACCCTGTGTTTTGCTGGTGCAGGAGCTTATGAGCACCATATACCCGCCGCCGTGTGGGAGTTAACCACTCGTGGTGAATTTTATTCAGCCTATACACCGTATCAGGCTGAAGCCAGCCAGGGTACGCTGCAACTGCTGTATGAATATCAGACTATGATGTCCAGTCTGACCGGAATGGATGTATCTAATGCTTCCCTTTACGACGGTGGTTCGGCTCTGGCCGAAGCGGTATTAATGGCGGTACGTGCCAACCGTAAATCAAAATCCCGCAGAGTATTAATGCCGCGCACCGTTCATCCAAACTACCGCCGTGTCGCTAACAATATTGTTAAAAACCAGGGCATCGTACTGGAAGAGCTGGATTATGATCGTGAAGGTGGCTTTATTGATCCAGATAATCTGCCAAAAGATCCCGGTGACTTCGCCGCACTGATCATCCCACAGCCAAATTTCTTTGGTGTACTGGAAGAAGTGGATGCATTAACCAACTGGGCACATGAACATAAGGCGCTGGTGATTGCTGTCGTAAACCCAACTTCACTGGCTATCTTAACGCCTCCAGGTGAATGGGGTGAAACGGGTGCAGACATTGCCTGTGGTGATGGCCAGCCTCTAGGAGCACCTTTATCTTCTGGTGGTCCTTATTTTGGTTTCATGTGCTGTCGCGATTCATTTGTACGTCAGATGCCGGGTCGTATTATTGGCCGCACGACTGACCTGGATGGAAAAGAAGGTTTTGCTTTAACCTTACAGGCCCGCGAGCAACATATTCGCCGCTCCAAAGCGACATCAAACATCTGTACTAATCAGGGCCTGTTAGTAACGGCCGCAACAATTTATATGTCACTGGTTGGTGCTCAGGGCCTGGAGCGTGTTGCCAGCGCCTGTCATGAAAATACGCTGAATTTACTCGATGCACTTGCTGACGTTTCAGGGAGCAACAAGTTATTTAATCGACCTCTGTTCCATGAAGCTGTCATTCAACTGGAGTTACCCGTTGAAGATGTTATGCGTGCTTTATCCGTACAGGGCATTATCGGTGGCGTTTCCCTGGCCGATGATTATCCCGAGCTGGGGAATGCGATACTGGTTTGTGCGACGGAAACCAAAACGGCCGCTGATATTGAAACCTTTATTGCTGCACTGCAACGTATCGCCAAACGTTTAACTGCAAACGCCTGTCCAGTACAACCTAAAATGGCTTAGGCCAGAATTGAGTCCAAAAAAGAAGTAAAATTCAGAGAAGAACCAGATCATGTTGATATTTGAAAAATCAAAAAAGAACCGAGTTAATGCACCACAAGCTCCATTGAGTGAAGCAACGCGTTCAGGTATTCCAGAGCAGTTTCGACGTAAGCAACGCACAAACTTGCCAGAAGTATCTGAAATGCAGGCCGTACGTCACTACACACAGTTGTCACAAAAGAACTTTTCCATTGATACCCATTTCTATCCACTGGGTTCCTGTACTATGAAGTATAACCCGCGTGCGAGTAATACGTTATCAATGTTGCCCGGTTTCCTCGGTCGTCATCCGGAAAGTCCTGATAACTTAAGCCAGGGTTTTTTAGCCTGTATGTATGATCTGCAGGAAATCCTGAAAGAAGTCACTGGAATGAAAGCTGTATCACTCGGCCCAATGGCCGGTGCTCAGGGTGAGTTTGCGGGTGTTGCTATGATTCGTGCCTATCATGACGCACGTAATGACGATGCGCGTACCGAAATTCTGGTACCGGATGCCGCTCATGGGACTAACCCGGCAACGGCTACCATGTGTAATTACAAAGTGAAAGAGATCCCGACCAACAGCGATGGTGACGTGGACATTGAAGCTTTAAAAGCCGCAGTAGGTCCACAAACAGCCGGTATCATGTTAACTAACCCATCCACACTGGGCGTGTTTGAACGTCGAATTAAAGAGATTGCCAATATAGTGCATAAGGCTGGTGGTTTGTTGTATTACGATGGTGCCAATCTGAATGCAATTTTGGGTAAGGTAAAGCCGGGTGATATGGGCTTTGATGTGATTCACATGAACCTGCACAAAACATTCTCCACCCCGCATGGTGGCGGTGGCCCGGGTGCGGGTCCCGTTGGTGTGAGTGAACGTCTGGAACCTTTCCTGCCTGTACCACTGGTTGCGAAGAAAGATGATGAATATTACTGGTTAAAAGAAAAAGACCGTCCACAGAGTATTGGCCGCCTGTCTACTTTTATGGGTAATGCTGGTGTACTGTTACGTGCCTATATTTATGCACGTTTACTCGGTAAGGAAGGCATGCACCGTGTGGCTGAGTTTGCAACACTCAATGCTAATTACATGATGGCCGAGTTAAAGAAAGCTGGCTTTGACATGGCTTACCCAAATCGTCTGGCAACCCATGAGTTTATCCTGACCCTGAAAAAACAGGCCAAAGATTTAGGGGTAAATACTATGGACTTTGCCAAGCGTTTGCTGGATTATGGTTTCCACGCGCCGACAACGTATTTTCCATTACTGGTGCCCGAGTGTCTGTTGATTGAACCGACAGAAACTGAAGCGCTGGAAGATATCGATGCTTTCATTGAAGCAATGAAAGCGATCCAGAAGGAAGCAGAAACAGACGCAGAAAAAGTAAAAGGGGCACCTTATACTTTGCCCGTTAGAAAACTGGATGATGTTAAAGCGGCGAAAGAGCTGGACCTAAGCTGGAAACCAGCTGCCCAGTAATAAAATCAGCAACAGGTTAAAACAGCTAACAGGGTAACAACAATGGGAAAACCCGGTGCAACAGGCTTGCGTCGTATTATTAATGCAGCAGGTTATTCCGTAAAAGGTTTTAAAGCCGCTTTAAAATATGAATCTGCCTTTCGTCAGGAACTTGCGCTGGCGCTGGTGTTAACACCGACGGCATTCTGGCTAAGTGCCGATATTGTTCAAACTATTTTGTTGTTGGGTAGTTTGATACTGGTTCTGATGGTAGAACTATTAAACTCGGCTATTGAAGCTGTGGTGGATCGAATTGGTAATGATCATCATGTATTAGCGGGACGTGCCAAAGATATGGGGTCTGCCGCTGTGTTTGTCTCAGTCATGAATGTTTGTCTTGTCTGGGGCCTGATTATTTTTCAAAATTATTTTAAGAGTTAAAGGGTTTCTATTATGTCTGCACTCATCTGTGGTTCGTTTGCTTTTGACACCATCATGGTTTTTCATGATAAGTTTAAAAACCATATCCTGCCGGACAAGGTTCATATTCTGAATGTTTCTTTCCTGGTGCCGGACATGCGCCGTGAATTCGGTGGTTGTGCAGGCAACATTGCGTATAACCTGAAGTTACTCGGTGGTGAACCACTACCAATGGGTACGGTAGGAACAGACTTTGACCCTTATGCCAAATGGATGGATGGAAAAGGGATATCACGTAAATACGTTAAAGAAGTCGATACCTATACTGCACAGGCATTTATTACGACAGATAAGGAGGCGAACCAGATCACGGCTTTCCACCCTGGAGCTATGAGCCTGTCTCATGAAAATAGTGTGCTCGATACAGATGGAATAACGATTGGTATCGTTTCTCCAGATGGTCGTGACGGTATGATTGCACATGCGGAACAATTTGTTGAAGCCGGTATTCCTTTTATCTTTGATCCCGGCCAGGGCTTACCGATGTTTGATGGGGATGATCTCCTCGCGTTTGCAGAAAAAGCTACCTGGATTACAGTTAACGATTATGAAGCCCAGTTACTTGAAGAACGTACGGGTAAGACAGCACATGAAATAGCTGAAATGGTAGAAGCCTTAATTATTACTCGTGGTGCAGAAGGTTCACATATTTATACCAAAGAACATCGCTATGAAATTCCCTGCGCCAAAGTAGAAGCCATTAATGATCCAACCGGTTGTGGTGATGCCTATCGCGCTGGTCTGTTGTTTGGTTTAATGAATAAGTTGGACTGGGAAACAACGGGTCGTATTGCTTCATTAGCGGGTGCGATCAAGATTGAATATCATGGTACTCAGAACCATAGCTATAGCATCGATGAATTTAAAGAAAGATATGAAGCCAGCTTTGGAAGCACTTTCTAGGAAATAATGACAGCCTGGTAGGGTGGGCACGTTTTTTGTGCCCACGCGAGCGTAGTCTCAGGTTCAAAGTATTCAACCTTAAAACATACCTAAATTTTTGACGTTATAAATCCTGTATGTATTTTACAAGGGAGAGGACGTTGATTTTATTCCGCGTGGGCACAAAAAACGTGCCCACCCTACCAAATTTATGTTCAATGGGTTCAGATTTAACTGAAGGGCGTCAGCCATAGAGTGGTAAGTAGCCTCTCGATAACTTAGTTCTGAGAGTCCGCTTCTGGCTGCTGAAAGCGGACATATATTCTTCCAGGATAGAAGAAACATCGGCTAAGATTGCGTGAGCAAAAAAGAGATAATATCAATTTCTCTAAATATTTATCTTGTGTACATATAAATAATAACCTTATTTTGGAAACATTAATGTCTGATCTGTTTAAAGAAAAAGCGGGGGACTGGGATGCCAGTCAGATGAAAATAGAGCTTTCATCTGCAATAGGGTCGACAATTCTTGCACAAGTTTCACTTAATAATGAGATGAAGGTCATGGATTTTGGTGCAGGAACCGGGCTGCTGACTTCTCATATCTTGCCTCGGGTTAATAGTATTTCTGCGGTTGATACTTCGGCGTCTATGCTCGACAAGTTGGCAGGAAAACCTGAATTTCATGGCAAGGTCACAGCGGTCTGTCAGGATATTACCAGGAAGAAGCTAGATGCAAAGTTTGATCTGATCATTAGTGCTATGGCGTTACATCATGTAGAGGATACGGCTGGGCTGATGGAAACTTTTGCAGAGCACCTGAATGCAGGTGGTCAAATTGCTCTGGCGGATCTTGATAAGGAAGACGGTACTTTTCATCCTGCGGATGTTGAGGGTGTTTTCCATCATGGTTTTGAGCATGAGGCATTAAAGACAATTATTGAAAGCAAAGGTTTTGCCGATGTGCAATTCCATACCGCCCATACTGTCCATCGAGAAGACAAAAGTTATCCCATCTTTCTGGTTGTTGCGAGTAAAAATTAAATAAGTACTTTTGTATTACTTTTCAATCACGTGAGGACACAAATGCTGTCTTCATGTCTCGATCTTATTTTCTTGAAGACCATACTGGAAAAGCCTCACTGATACCTTATTTCATCATAGTGAGCTATTATGGCCTGCTCGCATGATATGAAACCAAACCAGCAGGAATACGCCGTGACCTCATCATTACTCCCCGAACTACGTTTAAAGAAAAATGAAGCCAGGCGACTGCAGGCTGGGCATCTATGGATTTACAGTAATGAAGTGGATACCAAAGCTACTCCTTTAAAACAGTTTCAGGCGGGCGATGAAGTGAAAGTAGTTAATGACCGTGGACAGACCATGGGCTTTGCCTACGTGAATCCAAAAACGCTGATCTGTGCTCGAATATATAGCTACGGTCTGCATAAAACACTGGACCAGACTGTGATTAGTGAACGTATTGCAAATGCATTGCACTGGCGTGAACAACAGTTCGAACAACCCTGTTACCGACTGATTTATGGTGAAAGTGATGCACTACCTGGACTCGTTGTCGATCGTTTCTTTGATACGCTGGTAGTGCAAATCACAACAGCAGGAATGGAAAACCTGAAACAGGAGATCATTGCGGCCTTAACGGAAACCGTACAACCGCAGGCCATATTACTTCGCAATGACAGTCCCGCCAGGGAGCTGGAAGGTTTACCCATTTATACCGAAACCGTACTGGGAGAAGTTCAAGAAACGGTCAGCCTGATTGAGAACAACACCCACTTTGAAATTTCATTACAAAGTGGGCAGAAAACCGGCTGGTATTATGATCATCGTCTTAATCGTTTACAGTTACAAAAGTATGTGAAAGACAAACGTGTTCTCGATGTATTCAGTTATGTCGGTGCCTGGGGCATGCAGGCCTTACAGGCTGGAGCAGCCCATGTGACCTGTACCGATGCATCGGCTCGTTTCCTTGAGCAGGCGCAAAAAAATGCTGAGTTAAATCATCGATCTGATGACCTGTCGATAGTGGCGGGTGATGCTTTTGATGTGCTGAAAGAATTTAAGCAACAGGGCAAAACGTTTGATGTGGTCGTACTGGACCCCCCGGCTTTTATCAAGCGCCGAAAAGACTTTAAGGAAGGCTGTCAGGCCTATGAGCGTATTAACCGTCTGGCCATGCAGTTGATTGAAGATGGAGGTCTGCTGGTATCGGCATCCTGTTCCTATCATTTACCGGCCGATCAATTACGTAATGAGATCCGTCGCGCTGCACGTAAAAGCAGGCGTTTTCTACAAATTGTGGAACAGGGACATCAGGGACTGGATCATCCTGTCCATCCGGCTATGCCAGAGACTGATTATTTGAAAGCGTTTTTCTGTCGTATTGGTGGAAATATTTAGTACACTTCGCACTCGCAAACTCTGAGGTGATTCGTGATAGTTGATATTGATCCGGTTGCTTTTTCGCTATTTGGCTTAAAGGTACATTGGTACGGTTTAATGTACCTGATTGGTTTTCTAACGGCCTGGAAGCTGGGACGCATGCGTGCGGCACAGCCGGATTCAGGCTGGACCGGGCAGCAAATGGATGACCTGTTGTTTTATGGTGGCTTGGGTGTGATTCTTGGTGGTCGCATGGGTTATGTCCTTTTTTATAATTTTTCCTCATTCATTTCTGATCCCCTGATGTTGCTGCGAATCTGGCAAGGTGGCATGTCTTTTCATGGTGGTTTGATCGGGGTAATGGTCGCCTGCTGGTTGTTCAGTCGTAAGTACAATAAACAATATTTTGCTGTAGTTGATTTTACTGCTCCTCTGGTGCCAATTGGCCTTGGTGCCGGGCGCATAGGCAACTACATTAATGCCGAACTATGGGGGAAACCGACGGATCTGCCGTGGGGCATGATTTTCCCACCAGCCGGTCCGCTGTCTCGTCACCCAACACCTTTATATGAAGCTCTGCTGGAAGGCCTGGTACTGTTTGCCATCCTCTGGGTTTTTTCCAGCAAATCGCGACCAGTTATGGCAGTCTCCGGTGTATTCGCGGTGTTTTATAGTATTTTCCGATTCACAGTCGAATTCTGGCGCCTGCCTGATGCCCACCTGGGCTACCTGGCCTGGGACTGGCTAACTATGGGGCAGATCCTGTCTTTACCGCTGTTAATGGTGGGGATCACACTACTCTGGCTGGCGTACCGCCATAAAAATTAAGTGGTTATAGACCTTCTAGTCCAAACGCATTACCACTTAATTTGGCAGAGAACTTAATTTAAAAAAGACCTTTATGACACCTGTGTGACGCGTTATATTGTCGGGCTTATTATGAGGGGGAAATGAGGGGGAACTCATGAAATTGTGGTTAAAACAAGTTCTAGTTCTGGCCGTATTGAGTCTGGCAACAGGCTCATTAATTGCGGCAGAATTACGGCCATTTACTCTGGCAGGTCGTACTGCCAGCAGTATGGGTCGGGTCAATGAAGCGGTGCTGGCTACGTTAAAGCAGAATCGTTTTGAAGTTCTGGGCGATTATGCGCCTGAGCCTGATGTAAATATCTACGTTATTACCAATCGTGATCTGAAACGGATTGCAGCAAAAAGCCAGTATGGTGGTTTTGGTGCGGTCATCAAGGTTTCGATCACTCGGGTAAAACGAGCCGATGGAAAAACTGAAATTCAGATCGCCTATAATAACCCGGAATATATGGCGCTGGCTTATAACATGGCTGATAGCCTGACCCGTGTTAAGGCCCAGCTTAAAAAAGCTCTGGGTGGTATTGAAGACTTCGGTGGTGCTGTAGCCGAGGAAAAGTTACCCAATTATAACTACACCTTTGGCCTGGAAGGCTTTACAGGTTTTTTTGAACTTGGAAGCTTCAATAGTTATAAAGACGCACTGAACAGTGTTCAAAAAGGCCTGGCAAAAGAAAAATTTGGTATTACGCAGGTTTTCCGAGTAGATGTACCGGGCAAGAATCAGACTCTGTTTGGTCTGAGCCTTAAATCCAACGTTGATACTCATCCTTTTATTAATGATGAGAATGTCATGAAGATCATTGATCATCAGGATCCGCGTCGTTCGGCCCACCTGCCGTATGAAGTCCTGGTCGTCGATAATCGCGTGATTGCGATGCATCCACATTTTCGAATTGCCATTAACTTTCCGGATCTGAAAATGTTTGGTAATCATGGCTTTGGGCGTTTGATCCAGTTGCCTTATGACTATGAAGAATTCCTTACCCAGGCCATTGGTGGACAGTGGCCGCCGGATCAAAACTGGTGAAACAATACCTGGATCTGATGCGCCATGTCAGAGACAGTGGCGTTCGCAAAGAGGATAGAACCGGTACCGGTACGGTAAGTGTATTTGGTTATCAAATGCGCTTTAATCTGGCAGATGGTTTTCCTCTGGTAACAACCAAGAAGTGCCATCTGCGTTCCATTCTTCATGAACTGCTGTGGTTCCTGAAAGGGGATACCAATATCCAGTACCTGAAGGATAATGGTGTTTCGATCTGGGATGAATGGGCCGATGAGAATGGAGAGCTTGGGCCGGTTTATGGTTCCCAGTGGCGTTCCTGGCCTGCTGCGGATGGCCGTCATATAGATCAGATCACCCAGGTCGTTGATCAAATCAAAAATAATCCTGATTCTCGTCGTTTGATCGTCAGTGCCTGGAATGTGGGTGAAATCGATAACATGGCCTTGCCTCCCTGCCATGCATTCTTTCAGTTTTATGTGGCTGAAGGACGCCTGTCCTGCCAGCTCTATCAACGCAGTGCGGATATTTTTCTGGGTGTTCCCTTCAATATAGCTTCCTATGCATTGTTGACCATGATGATCGCCCAGGTGACAGGGCTAAAAGTAGGTGACTTTGTTCATACGTTGGGTGATGCACATCTATATTCAAATCATATGGAACAGGTTGAAGAACAGCTATCACGTACACCGTATTCATTACCCACCATGAATATAAATCCAGATGTGAACAGTATTTTTGATTTTTGTTTTGATGATTTTGAATTAATGAATTATGAGTTTCATCCACATATTAAGGCTCCTGTTGCGGTTTAACCGCACCGCAAACGGCGGAATTAATCAGAGCTCACTTAAAATACTTACTATGCGTAAACTCCGTTTTTTTGTTAGTTCCCGCCTTGTCTGTAAGCACCTAAACTCTTTTTTAGAAGACAGCTAGCGAATTGAAAAAAAGATAATGAATAATAAAGTACAACCCGTTATTTCCTTAATCGCCGCCATGACTGAAGAGCGGGTTATTGGTATTGATAACAGCCTGCCGTGGAAATTGCCCAATGATATGAAATGGTTTCGCCAGCAAACTATGGGTAAACCTATCATCATGGGACGTAAGACTTTTGAATCCTTTGGTGCTAAACCACTGCCAGGCCGTACAAATATTATTATTACCCGGGATCAAAACTATAGTGCAGAAGGCTGTATTGTGGCGCATACCATTGAAGAAGCCCTGCAGTCTGCTGCAGCAGTCGATGAGATCATGATCATAGGGGGAGCATCATTTTATGAGCAAATGTTGCCACAGGCTCAACGCATGTATCTGACTTTTGTGCATACCAAGGTAGAGGGTGATGCCTGGTTCCCTGAATTTAATCTTTCAGAATGGCAGGAAGTCAGCCGAGAAGATCATCAGATTGATGAAAAAAATCTGCATCCACATAGTTTTGTAATCTTTGAACGAAAATCATAAGGTACTAATCACACCTTAGTTTATTCTTTTTGGAGAATATTGATGAAACGACAGTTCCTGTTATTGTCCTTATTCCTGTTGCCACTCATTTCCTTTGCGGCTAACTGGCCTCCCGAAGTAGATCAAATGGTTAAGGCTACCAAGCAATCAGTCAAACTGATTGATATAAAAGCGTTTAAACGTGTTGTTGATAATCCGGGTGATGCCTTAATTATCGATGTGCGTGAGCCTCATGAGTACTATAACGGTTATATTAAGGGGGCTATAAACATCCCCCGCGGATTGATTGAATTTAGAATATGGAAACAGCTGGGTTTCCCGGAAAAAATTAATAAAGATCAACAAATTTATCTCTATTGTAGATTAAGTGGGCGTTCTGCTCTGGCGGCTAAATCACTAACTTCACTTGGCTTAAAGAATGTTACCGCAGTAGATATGACAACCGCAGATTGGGAAGCGGCTGGATATACGTTTGAGTTTTAGTTAATAGCCTTAATACTAAGATAATAAAACAGCAATCCCTTCATGTTCTGCACGATCAAAAGTATCCAGGCTAGTACAGGGTGCGAAATAGTCACTTCGGTCTGTTTCTACAATATCAAGTATTGATACTACCTCAATATCGTCCTGAGCTAATTTTTTCAAAGCGTTTTGTTTTGCCTTATCCGTATCAGTGGTGTTGACCCAGATTTTGGCAACAGAGTATTTTGGGTGATTTATTTCTATGAGAGCAAGTAACATTACGTTATATAAATGGGAAGTCGTTTTTAATAAAAATAAGTTTTCAGATACTTAACATGATTTTGCTTCTCGATGTGCCGGGCAATCTAATCTAATGTATTTAGCTTCAGGAATATCGATGCGTAAAGCGGTTAACTTTCCGCCCCAGATACAACCTGTATCAATAGCATAGACATTATGCTTATGTTGATCCTCAACATTTTCTGTCAGGCTCAGGGTTGACCAGTGGCCAAAGATAATTCGGTTTTTTTTTGCTTTACGTTTTGGAACATCATACCAGGGCATATAGGATTTAGCCTGATTACCAATGGAACCTTTAGTCTCAAAATCCAGCTTACCTTCTGCATTAGCAAATCGCATACGGGTAAAGCTATTACAGATAAAACGCAAACGATCCCAGCCCTCCAGATCATCCGACCACTGTATAGGCTTATTGCCATACATGTGTTCAAAAAAGTCCAGGTAGTTGTCACTCTGTAAAATGGCTTCAAGTTCACTGGCATATTGCTGAGCCTGTTTTAGTGACCATTTTGGATAAATACCAGCATGGACCATGGTGTAGTCTAATTTTTTATCGTAATGAATCAAAGGATGACGACGTAGCCAGTCCATTAGTTCACGACGATCCTTTGCATTCAGGATGTCATGCAAGCTGGGGTCTTTGGTGGTTTTCACGCCAGCATCAACAGCAAGCATATGCAGGTCATGATTACCGAGTACAGAGATGACGGCATCACCTAATGAAATGAGATAGCGAAGGGTTTCCAGAGATTGTGGTCCACGGCTAATGAGATCACCGACTAGCCAGATTTTATCCTTTCGAGGATCAAATTTAATTTTGTCCAACAAACGTTGAAGATCATCACAACAGCCTTGAAGATCACCGATTGCATAAACAGCCATAGCCACTTCCTGAATTAAACGATGCTAAAAAAAGAGAGTATAAACGGCTTTGGCTTGCAATTGTGGCCAGTTAAACAAATTTCTGTGTTATTCAGTTTTTTCAAGTTTGATGTACCGAAACCAGCCACTGGCCATGGCGGCTTCATCATGCAGGAGTTTGAGATCAGGTCTCTGTGCCAGCAAAGGTTCAAATGTAACATCAGTACGTGTTGCCAGATGGCGAGAAAGAAAACTGATTAAACGGCGTACGGGGGCGAACTGGCCGGGACGAAGAAACTTGTCCAGGATCAGAATTTGTCCTCCAGGTTTAAGGACACGGGCCGCTTCATCCAGCGCCATTTGTGGATTGGGTACCACAGCAAGGATCAAATGCATAATAATCGTATCAAATCGGCTTTCAGCATAGGGGAGACGCATGGCATTGCCACAGTGCAAAACAATATCTGAACGTTGAGCTGAATATTGTTTTGCATAATTTAGCATAGCTGGCGTTAGATCCACTCCAATATATCGGGGATTCTCAGGTAGATGAGGGATATCCAGGCCTGTTCCGATGCCCACTATTAATACTGTGTCCTCTTTTTCTGGATGATACTGTTGCAGATATTTTTGGCGGACATCATGAAATGCTGGCTTTACCAGCAGATCATAAATTGGTGATAAAAAAGTGTAGCTGTGTTTCAGCGACATGGTCTGAATGACTAATGCTATTTTATTAGTGCAGCATATTGGGTTTGGAAAGGGTGAAAGGGAGTATTGCTGCGTCAAACTCGACACCTTCATCGGTAACCATTTTGTACTCTCCCTGCATACTACCGACAGGAGTCGGTAAGACTGTGCCACTGGTGTAGCGAAAACCTTCTCCAGGTTTTAAGTGAGGCTGTTCACCAACAACTCCTTCACCTTCGACTTCCTGCACATTGCCATTGGCATCGGTAATGATCCAGTGACGACGTAATAATTTTGCTGGCACACTGCCATTGTTTTTGATGGTTACGGTATAAGAAAAAACAAAGCGCTCATTGTCTGGATCAGACTGTTCGCTAATATACTGGGTCTCGATATGTATATCGGTATTATATTCCTGTGCTTCGGTATTCATACTTTTTCAAAGTCCAACATAAAATCTAAAAACATTATTCTTTATTCTTGTGCTGACGAACAAATTCAATGGCTTCATTCACGGCATTGTCCACGGCCGCATTCATTTTTTCGCGTTCAGAAATTGGCATGTAAAATAACAGGTCGACATTATAACGTACATAATGAGCAGGTAGCTGATTTAAGGCAACACAGGCAATATCGGAAAGTATGTCTTCGTCCAGATCGGATAACTCAGTGGTACTGAGGACGGCTAGTTTATCCAGGACCAGTTGTTCGTGAAAATTGTGAACACTTGCGAAATCCATGGTTTTTACTCCTAGAGTTGTAATTATATTATCGGCATTCTGAATATGATGCATTAAAAAAGAATAACTTTTATTATGGTTTTAAAGCATTAAAATTAAAGGGTGTTTAGTCATTTTCTGCACGTGGAGTGAGGATTTGAATAATTCTCACCCTGTTACCGGGGTAAATTAAGTCTGGATTTTTTATTTTATTTAATCGTGCCAGTTCTGGATAACGGAAAGGGTTATGGATATAACGTTCTGTGATATGCCAGAGGGTATCGCCTTTAACAACGATATGGACTATTTCCTTTGTTATGGTTGTTGGAAGTGTGGCGGATATTGTTTGATTATAGGGTTCATTTTCATGGTTTGAGCGAGTACCTGAATTGAATTGTTCTGTAGCAGGTTCAGTATCTGCACTTTGAGTCTTTTCACCTGAGATTAAACCTGAATCCGTCACTTTCTCATTCACTTCATCAGCATTGAATTTAAGCGCATTTTCGTTTTCGGGTGTTGTAATAACAATCGTAAGTTCATCATCCTTTTTGGCAATGCTTGCATGATACGGCTGAACCTCATTGGTGTGATCTTCTTTTTGAGTTAATTCCTGATTGATATTGCTGGGTTGGGGTGCTGGCGTATTATTAACAGTCGTACTATTTGTATTTTGAGAAATAATTTGGTTTGACTTCTTTTCTTCTGGCCAGAAGTAATACCCACCACCAGCGATTGCTACTAAAAACAGTGCCAACATAAATACTATCAGGCCAGTATTATTGTTTTCCGTATCGGTTTGATTCGTCGATGTATGTTCCGAATATGATGAATAAACAGTAGATTCAAATTCAGCAGACTGCCTGGACATATCACTGTGATCGAATGTTGGTTCCCTGATTTTTCCCTCGATGCTGGCGTTTTGTTCTTGCCGGTGCGTTCCCTGTGAAGGGTGTATTGTTCTTTCTGTAGTACCGAGTTGACCAGCAGGTTTGCGGGTATGTGCTGGTGTGAGTGTTTCTGAGGTGCTTTTAATTTTCTCTGATTGAAGCAATGTATGATGTTTATTTTTTTCACCACTTCCTGTCTTTGCGCTGTTGTGTTGCTGCGTGATAGTTTTGACTTCGTTTGTTTTCAGATGGCTGGCTGTTGCTGTCTGGTGTGTGGAGGCTGATCTGGTTTGGTGGTCTTGAGTGACGCTTGCATTTATATCTGCTGTATCTGTTGTTATGGATCTGGCTTGTGTGGCAGGTGCTGCTGTGTGGTGAGCCTTCTTCGTTGCTGGTTTGGTTTTACTCTTATCAGGAGTTACAACCGTGGATGCATCGTTGTTAGCTGTCTGTGTATCAGCTGATACATCGATAGACTGTTGAACAGGCTTTGGAGTTAAGCTATCCGCTGAGTTTGTCTTGAGAGCGGGTTTAGTGTTTGTCGCTGTCGTTGATTCAGCCTGTATCTTTTGCTGTTTTTGTTCCTGCTCCAGATGTTCTATATACGGACGAAGGAATCCAGTTTGTTTGACCTGTTGCAGTTTTTCAAATTCGGCATATAAATGGATTTTGGAATCCAGTGTCAGGGTACGCGTAAATACACCCCCGCTTAAATGTGCGGAGAGTTGCCCCCAACCCTTTTCTGGTTGCTTGATGACATCAATAATCTGATCGACCCAAAAACCATAGTGGCGTTGCTCAAATTCAGCAATAACAATACGCCCGGGTTTGACCCAGTCTTTTTCTTCGACACCAAATAGCACTCGTACGTCGATAGCATGTACCAGTTTTGAACCATGTTTGAAAATTCCGGGATGGGCATTGCTGGTACCTGGGGGATGAGTGAGAGCAGGAGGCGAAATAATAGTTTCGACCACCCGGGTGGGGGCGCAAGACAATACCGGGCCGACCCGGTAAATTAACAGGGCATTATTCTCATCCAGTTGTGCCATGGTGAGGCATTCCTCCTGCACAGTTTAGCGGCCAAATGGCCATAAAACTTAGCATTTACAGAAGGATGAGGTCACATTTCGCGTATTTATCGACGCGAAGGCAGCCGGGTACAGGTTTGATATTATTCCAGGTTAGCTGCAACAGCATTCGCTAATCGGGCAAACTCTTCCAGATGCAGTTGTTCGGCACGAATACCGGGATCAATGCCCAGTTGTTGTATTGCTTCCGCATCGAGCATGCCTTTTAGATTATTGCGCAGAGTCTTGCGGCGTTGGGAAAAAGACTGACTCACGACTTTAGAGAAAATCTCCGGATCAGTGAGTTCTACCGGGGGCCGGGGATGTGGCAGCAAACGTACAATGGCTGAGTCCACTTTGGGTGGAGGGTGGAAGGCATCGGGGCCAACTACAAATAACATTTGTGCTTCACAATGATAGGCCAGCATCACGCTCAGGCGGCCATAGTCTTTGCTTCCGGGACTGGCGACCATGCGCTCTACCACTTCTTTTTGCAGCATGAAATGCATGTCTTCAATACAGGCGGCCTGTTCCATCAGGTGAAATAACAGCGGGGTGGATATGTTGTAAGGCAGGTTGCCGATGACACGCAGTTTTTTATTCGTGTCTTTACGCAGGCCACAGAAATCAAATTTCAGAGCATCAGCCTGATGAATAGTGGGTTGACCGTAACGGCCAAGTTTCTGCTGAAGTGGTTCAATTAAATCCCGATCCAGCTCTATCACATCCATTTCACCCACGGCTTCCAGTACCGGAATGGTGATGGCTCCCTGACCGGGGCCAATTTCAACCAGATGCTGGCCTTCTCGGGGCTGGATGCTATGAACAATCCGCTGAATGACATGTTGATCCTGTAAGAAATTCTGGCCGAATCTTTTCCGGGGACGGTGATTCAATGGGTTACCCATATTATTGTGGCTCAATTGGAATGGTGAGTCTGGCACAGGTTCCGCCACCATCACGTTCCAGCAGTTCTACTGTCCAGCCGTTTGTGTCGGCTAGCTGACGAACAATCGCTAATCCCAGGCCACTTCCTCCTGTCGCGCTACTGCGGGATTTTTCCAGTCTGAAAAAGGGCAGGAACACTTCTTCTCGTTGTTCGGGAGGAATGCCCGGTCCTCGATCCAGTACCTGTATAGTGAGAGAATTTTCATCACAGTTGCAATCAACACTAACTGGTTTTCCTTCACTGTAACGTATCGCATTTTCCAGCAGGTTTGTAACGGTGCGCTGGAATGCCAATGGATTCAGTATAAAACGGCAGGATTTATCAGAACTCCATTCTATAACCTGGTTTCCATGTCTAGCCCCTTCAATAATATGATCCAGTAGTTCAGCAATCTGTACCGGCTCTTTTTCAGGCTTGTCCAGTTCCAGATTAACCTGGAGAGCCTGCCCGATAAGTTTGTTAACCGACTCGAGATCACGATGAATCCCATTCATTAGCTGGGTATCTCCGCCATTGTTGGGGAGCATTGCCAGAGCCAGCTGAATTTGAGTCAGCGGGGTTCGCAAGTCGTGTGAAATCCCGGCAAGTAGAGTCGTTCGGTTGGAGAGTAATTCTCTTACCTGAATATTCATTCGGTTAAATTCCCTGGCAAGAACAACCAGTTCTTCTGGACCTTCCTCCTTAACAGGGTCAGGCCATTGTCCTTTACCGATTAATTGTGCCGCCTGGTAAAGGCGTTCTATAGTAACGGTCAGACGGGATGTGAGCAGAGATGCCGTGAAAAAGGTTAGACAAAACCCGGCCATCAGGAGAACAAATAAAGCGGTTGATGGTTTTACTCCAATACGTGAGCGTGAAAACCCAAAACGCAGTACTTCCTTTTGTATGGGGACATCTGCCCAGAACCAGTCTTCGCCTTTTTCATCCAGACTGGTCATTAGGTGGATTTCTTTTCCCAGTTTTTTTTTCAATGATGTCTCCAGGAAAAATAGATATGGCAATATGCTTGTTGATTCAGGCAAAGAGGTATCGGCACTTGTTAAAACGAGGCTGTGCTTAATACGCATTTTTTCCTCAAATAACTTTCGCTCAACAGGCGGCATATTTTTCCAGGTTTCAGCCGCATGGGAAATGATGCTGGCGAGATCATCTGTTGCCCGTTGCCCAAGTGGAACCACCATAAAATAGGCCAGGGTTAACAGTACTATCAGCATGAGACCAATAGATACGATCCCCATGGAGGAGAGAATTTTCCAGAAGTAGCCTCGAAATTGAAATAACTGCATGGTAAAGGTTAATCTTCTGGTACAAAGATATAACCTGTTCCCCAAACTGTACGTAGGTAAACGGGCTCAGATGGATCGGATTCAATTTTTCGACGCAAACGCCCTACGCAGACGTCAATACTGCGATCAAAGGGGGCATGATCATAACCTTTGGTCATTTCCAGCAAGGCATCGCGGCTTAATACCCGGTTTGAATTCTCAAGGAAAATGCGCAGTAGTGTAAATTCACCTGAGGTGAGTGGGATTTCCTGCTGGTTTCTGGTGAGTTTGTGTTTTTGTGCATCCAGACTGAAAGGGCCAAATGTGAGAATAAGGTTTTCACTGGAGGAGGTTTGCCTGGCGTCATTACATCGACGTAATACTGAACGGACTCTGGCTAGCAGCTCTCTTGGGTTAAAAGGCTTGGTGAGATAGTCGTCTGCACCCATTTCAAGGCCTACAATTCGATCAAGCTCTTCACCCCGTGCAGAGAGAATAATAATAGGCAGGTTTTTCTGCTGACGTAATCGACGCCCAATTGAAAGCCCATCTTCGCCAGGAAGCATTAGATCGAGTATAACCAGATCGACATCATGATCAGCAAGATACTGATCCAGGGCTGTGCCATCCATAACAGCTTCAACATCATATCCTTCTTTTGAAAGATAGGTTTTCAGTAAATTTCTGAGTTCAGGCTCGTCATCTACCACCAGTAGCCGTTGTTTAAGTGTACTCAATAGGGGTTCCTGCTTTTAAATTACATTGATGCAGCTTTGAAACAATTTTGTTACATTTTGTTACTGCTACGCCATCATCCAGAAAAATATTGTATTTATTGTAACCGCTGAAGAAAGCGACGCCAACATAATGAGGAATAAGACTAATGATAAAGCAGGGCAATAAAGCACAAAAATCTTATGGACTAAAGACAAAAATACAAAAACTACGGCGCACATCTATCGCAACAGTACTACTCATTGGTAGTGCTATGGTTACAACTAATGCAAGCGCAGCTGACGCCGACCCCAGTATTAAGGAGTTGAAAAAGGTTTTGCAGGGCCAGATAGAGCTTATGAAGCCGGAATTAGAGGAAAAGGTGAAAGGCTTATCAGTAGATACCAAGATGTCACTGATGTCTATACTGGCCATGCACAATCGTTATAGTAAACAGGCCACCATGCGACAGGTGATGACGGAAGTGTTATCTGACTACCAGAGTGTAATGGCGGGGATCATGACGGACAATCCTGAGCACACGGCGGATAGTGCTCGTCGTCTTGCCAATCATCGTATTCCTGTCGGTGGATTACTTCCTTACCTGGGTCTGGAAAATATAAGTGATGAACGCCTGGCGGTTCTTGATAGTTTTAACACTAGTGTTGAAGGTAATGCTCTGAAACTGGCGGCAGCCGCTGAAAAAGGTGATATGGCAACAGCCGCATCACTGCTTGGACCAATCAGTTCAGGTTGTGTGGCATGTCATGGGGTTTTTCGTACTAAGCCTGGCGTTTCAGATCTGTTGCGCTAACTCGAAATATTTAAAGTTGGATCAACAATAATAACTATAAAGACAAAGATATATCAAAATTTCCTAAGGGGGATGCTATGAAATGCAGAGTAACCATGCTTTCGGCTAGTCTTATGCTAGCCTGTATTATACCGACATATGCTATTGCTGCTGATGATGATTCAGTCTCCAGTTCAACACTTGAAGAACGTCGTGCACTGTCAGACAGGATCAAACAGTTGCGACAGTTGAGAAAAAAATTACCTATTCCAGTCCCTTCCGGACTTTTTGGTATATATGCCTTCCCTGAAAAAGGTCAGGGTGTAGCCGGTATAAACTATCAACATCATCAGTTTGATGGGTTAATACAGGGTGACAGCTCTGTTTCAGCAGAATCAGTTGTTACTTCAGCGCCTAATCGCTTTTTTGGGGATCCCGGACAACCTCCAACCCTGCGGGTCGTACCGCAAAGTGCGAAAGCGGATGTGATGTTTCCCTTTGCGAATTTTGCTCTCGATGACCAGTGGGCACTGGTTGGATTAGCTCCCCTGATTAAAAAGGAAACGGTATTAGAGACCTTCATGGGTGGTGCAGGTACCACCAGTCTGGGGACGACCACGGTTACCTCAGAAGGATTGGGTGATATTAAGTTTGGTGCTGTTTATAAAGCCTACAACAGTGATAACTACAGTCATAATGTACTCTTTGATCTGGTCTTGAGTGCACCGACCGGAAGTATCACGGAAGAGGATTATAATCGGACACCTGCGAATGCACTGGTGAAAACCCGTTTACCTTATGGTATGCAACTGGGTTCCGGTACCTGGGACACACTGCTTGGTGTGGTTTACTGGGGCAAAGACAAGCAATGGGGATGGGGAGCACAATATCTGGCTACGATCCCTCTTGAAAGTTCGAATGATGAAGGTTGGCGTTACGGAGATAAGCATGAAGCTACCGCCTGGGTGTCCTATGAATGGGATCCAGATTTCGTCTCTTCGCTTCGCATACGAACTGAAACTCAGGACCAGATCAGAGGTATCGATCCTAAAATCTATGGACCAGGTCTGGGAGCCAACCCCGATAATTACGGTGGCAAAAGAACCGAGATTGGTTTTGGGATCAACTGGATGGCAGCGTTCGCAAACAATGTCAGTCTGGAAATACTCTTACCCATTGATCAGGATCGCTACGGTGTTCAGGCAGAACATGAGTCCAGCATCGCGTTTAGCTGGCGCAAGGGATACTTCTAAGTGTTCAGGAAAAAGTAGTTATCTGTAGAGACATACCCACAATGATGCTATCAGGCGGGGAATACTTTCAGAAATGATAGTGTCAACGTGGGATGACTACACAGTATCTGATAAGAAGTTGAACATCCATTCGTTAATATCAAAATATTATGTAACTAATACATAGAAGGAGTTACCCATGACGGTTGATAGACTAGTACGGATATTTGCTGGTTTAATGATTTTGTTGAGTATTGCGCTGACCCATTATGTAGATCCCTACTGGGTCATCCTCACCATCTTTGTCGGTGCCAATTTGTTTCAGAGTGGATTTACAAATATGTGCCCACTAGCAAGTATTCTGAAAAAACTGGGAGTACCCGTTTAAGCCTCTCACTGAGGTTGATACGGGTTACTGAATAACAGATTTATTCTGGAGCCAGGTTTCGGCTGAAGTCTTTACAAGGTGCGTTTTATCGGGATTTCTGTGTTGCCTGAATGGCCATTTTAAAAGCCTCTTCAAGGCTGCCTGTATCAGCCTGACCCGTGCCAGCCAGATCCAGTGCGGTGCCATGATCGACAGAAGTACGCATAAAGGGCAGGCCGAGGGTGATATTAACAGCACGACCAAAACCCAGGTGCTTGAGTACGGGCAGTCCCTGATCGTGGTACATGCTTAAGATGACATCGGCTTCTTTCATTCGAGGCGGGGTGAAGGCCGTATCAGCCGGTAATGGGCCGAGCAGGTTGAACTGTTCGGTTTCGATGAGTTTCTTTATCACCGGTTCAATAATCTCGATTTCTTCATGTCCCAGATGACCATCTTCACCGGCGTGAGGATTCAGTCCACAGACAATTATACGAGGGTGTTCAATACCCAGCTGCCTGCCCAGATCATGATCGAGGATGCGCAGTGTTTTTTCCAGCACCTCAGCCGTAATAGCTTCGGATACTTTATGTAATGGTAAATGAGTCGTGACCAGGGCGACTCGTAAGCCTTCGGTGGTCAACATCATGACGACGTGAGGAGTGTTGGTGCCTTGGGCCAGAAATTCAGTATGGCCGGTAAAAGGAAATCCGGCTTCATTAATAATGCCCTTGTGTACTGGTCCGGTGACCAGTGCGGAGAACTGGCCAGACTGACAGCCACTGATCGCCTGACGCAGGGTTTCCAGCACATAGTCCGCATTACGGGGATCCAGTTGGCCACATTGTACCGGCTGGTTTAATTCCACTGGCAATACGGTCAGCCTGCCGGGCTGGTGTTCAGGAGTGTAATTAGCGTATGTCTGGATGCTCAGGGGCAGGCCCAGTTGGTCAGCACGTTTCTGTAATAATCCAGGATCGGCGATGATCACCGGGTTGCTGGGCAGAGTCTGTTGTGCCAGCTGGATGACCAGATCCGGCCCAATCCCGGCAGGTTCACCGGGGGTAATGGCAACAGGGCTGAGGTTAAGCGGTGTATTCACAGGCTAAGATTCAGCTCAGGCCGATTGACATGCTTACTGGTTAAAGCGGTATTCGATATAGGATTCACTGCGCAGGCGTTGTAACCAGTTCTGGGTTTCTTCTTCCGACTTGCGTGAACCGATAGCCTGGCGGGCCTGGTTACGCAGAAATTCTTCGGTGTTGTCATGCTGACGACGAGACATGACCTGGACGATATGCCAGCCAAACTGGGTACGAAAAGGCGGGCTGATTTCACCGACCTTGAGCTTATTCATTTCTTCTTCAAACTGCGGCACCATGGTGCCAGGTCCGAACCAGCCGAGGCTGCCCTCATTGGCTGCCGAGCCGGGATCTTCTGAATGGGACTGGGCGAGCTGGCCAAATTCTTCTCCCTGCTCAACAATACGGTGACGCAGTTTCTCCAGTCGCTGGCGTGCTTCATCATTGGAAATGATCTGGTTGGGGCGGATCAGGATATGACGGGCCAGGGTTTGTTGCACCTTGTGGCCGGTATCCGGGTTGCGTTTGCCCAGTAACTTGATGAGGTGAAAACCACTGGCGCTACGCAAAGGGTCACTGATCTGGCCGATATTTAGTGTTTGGGTTGCATCACCTATAAATTCAGGCATTTCAGTGGCTTTACGCCAGCCCAGATCGCCACCCTTCAGGGCCTGTGGGCCATCAGACTGGGCAATTGCCGTTTGTTCGAAATCATTACCTGAATTTAACTGAGCACGAATGCTTTCCGATTTTTGCCGGGCCTGCTGAATTTGGGCGGGAGTGGCGGCCTCGGGGGTTGCTATCAAAATGTGGCCGAGGTGATATTCGGTATTATCATGACCACGATTTTTCTTGTTGGAAAGGAAATTATCAATCTCACTTTCAGTAATATTGATTTTATTGTGAATCTGCTGTTTGTGTAAGCGATTGATTACTAACTCAGTTTTAATGTTTTCTCGAAAATCTTCAAAGGAAACACCATCTCTTTCCAGAACCTGACGGAACTGCTCCATACTGAGTTTATTTTCTTTGGCGATGTTACTAATGACTTTATTAATGGTCTCATCGTCAATCCGGATGCCACTGCGTTCAGCGATCTGTAACTGAACCTGTTCCGTGATCATACGTTCCAGTACCTGCTTGCGTAATACCGAGTCTTCGGGCAGGCGCACATTACCGCGCTCCCTAAGTTGTTTTTTGATCAGTTGCAGACGCAGGTCGAGTTCAAAACGGGTAATAACATCATCATTAACAATAGCAATAATATTGTCCAGTTCCTGGGGTTGTTCCGATTTGGCCATAACAGGCTGAGTGAACAACAGGTTAGAGAGCAAAACAGACACACAGACAACGAGGATTTTCATAGTAGAACGGACCTAAATGGATTCAAGAAACTGGCCGGAAAGGATACCATTTTTCGAGACTATAAAGGAGTGTGGATTACTTTGTTTAACGAGAGGGGCTAATGCCCGCACCAATACTGGACAGGCCCTTGAGTTCCAGTTCCAGATAGATGGATTTATCGTAGGGTTCGCTCGTGTTAATAAATGTATCTTTTGTCGTCAGACTGAGTCCCCAGCAACAACTGTCATAACGCAGGCTGTATTCGGTTTCCTGATCTCGATGGTAGCGGATGTCATAAAGTTTACGAGTTTTTATCTTCCAGCGGGGGGTGAGCTGCCAACTGAGAAGACCTTCGTTGGTTTCCAGGGTGTCTTTCTGGTAGCGATAGTTCATTTTTATTTCAAGTTTTGTATCGGCGTATTCAATACGTAGATTACCATCGGTATAATCTTTCAGTTCCGGATCCCAACGGCCATCAGAGGCAACATACCAGTTAGCGGTGGGACGACTGATGACTTCCGCAATAATGGCAGACTGGTGCTGAGTTTCGATGCTGGCACCGGGCAGTACCACATCACGGTCATCAAAATAAAACTGTTGTCCAATACGGGCAAGCAATTTTTCAGAACCATCTTCATCATTAATAAAACGGGTTGTGATTAATGCTGTCAGTCGATCGGCATCTTCAATACGATCCGCACCACTGAAGCGGTTTTCCCGAGTGGTATCATTGATACCAAAACTACTGATGCCACTATCAAATACAGGCAGGCGGTTTTGATCTCGATAAGGGGTATGAACATAAACGAGTTGAGGTTCGAGTGTTTGCAGGTAAGCACTGTCTCCAATATTAAAATTCCGCTCAAGGAAAATGCCACTATCAAGGCTGAATATGGGGGCATCCACCGACATATACTCAGACTGACTACTGCTGGTGTTGGTAAGTTTGTATTGGGTATAGAACCAGCTTAGTTTGGGCGTGAGATACATGGCCTCATTACTTAAAGGCAGACTGAGGTAAGGCAGAAGATGTAATCGATCACCCTGCACAGAGGAATCATTGCGATAAAAGTGAACGGTCTCAGCTTTTATTCCTGGGTATAATTCATTGTCATGCTGTGGTAATTGACTGGTAAAAGTAAATTGCGGTAGCCGTTCATAGGGCGCACTTCCGGATAAAGCCTGATAGGACTGAACCTGTCCCTGTACCGACCAGTTTGTAGCGTTGTAACTTAATGACCCACGTCGTTCGAGATTTGTGGGCCGTTTATTATTTAACTGTCGACCGAAGTCAACGTAATGATCGTTGTCATGCACTCGGTTATAGTTGACGCTACTTGCCCAACCTTCAGTTGTCGTGCTCTGATGTTTCCAGTGAATGCGTTCTCGATTATCTCCATAAACATCATCTTTATCCATGTAATCGAATTCCAGTTGTCCGGAATTTTCAGGATTTAAATAACGAAACTCGGTCATGATCATCGCACTACCACGTTTATCCATATACCAGGGGGTAATGGTGGCGTCTCGATTGGGAGCAATATTCCAGTAATAGGGCAGGATGACTTCAACCCCGCTTTTATCTGAGTTGCCAATATTCGGGAAAAGAAAACCACTGAGTCGGGCATCACCAATTGGGAAACGCAAGTAGGGAAAATAGAAAAAAGGAACACCCATAAAACGTAGAACACTATGGGTGGCGTGACCCTGTCGAGTTTCATTATTCAGTCGTAGTGTACTGGCTCGCATTATCCAGTCCGGGTCTTCACCCACGCAGGTGGTATAACTGGCATTCTCTAATTCAATACGACTGGGATCGATAATATTAATGGAGTCGGCGGTACCGCTTGAATCACCTTTCGTCTGGTAGGTGGCATTACTGATTTTTCCCACTTCTTTATTCATGTTGAAAGTGGCTTCAGTTCCTTTGAGTAGCACATCCTGGGTATATAAACGTACATTGCCTTCGGCCTCAATGTCGTCGGTACCATGAAAATAACGCGCCTTGTCCGCTTCAAGCTGGGTATCGGTTTTCTGGATCACGACCTTACCGGTAAATGTTGTGATGTTTTTATCACTCATGTCGGCCTGATCCGATTGCAGTTCAGTTTGATCACCCTCCATGGGTTTCAATTCAGGCCAGGCAGGTGCTGGACCACATAATATTTCACGCAGGCTGGGTAAGGCGGGATCATCACTTAACGATGGTGTTGCTGTTTCTATTGGTTCACTCGCCATGTCTTCTGCGGCCGATAAGGGGGCGAACGGATAGATAAACGCTACACAGGAGAGTGCAATGATAGGTAGAGTAATATGATGATAAGATGTTATTTTTATCACAAATAATAAACACGTTGGACGATGTTCTCATTATTACATAGCCCGGCTGGCCTGGGACAGCCGTATAGCCGATTGTCTCTGGATTGGTCAGGTATAATGCGCCATCTGAAATAAAAATATGAATAAGATGATAAATGACCCTCGTATTGAAATGATTCGTGCCTGGTTACCACAGGTACTTGGGCATGAAGATTTTACACTGGTACCGGCTTCGGCTGATGCCAGTTTTCGCCGTTATTTTCGTGCCTGCTATGGTGATCAGCAGCGCATCATCATGGATGCTCCCCCTGAACGCGAAGACTGCCACCCTTTTATTGCGGTTTCTGCCATGTTGGCATCAATGGGACTGCATGTGCCTGAAGTCCTGGTTCAGGATCTGGATAAAGGATTGTTGCTATTAACCGATCTCGGTAGCCAGACGTATTTGCAGGCTCTGGAGGAACAGGCCGATTCTTCTGAGTCTGGTATGGCAACATCACTCTATGCCGATGCGATTACAGCCCTGGTGCAGATGCAATCTTATCCAGTTGAGCAGGATCGTTTACCGGTATATGACCGCAAACTGTTAATGACCGAGATGGGTCTGTTTCGTGACTGGTATCTGGGAGAGCATCTCAAACGGACATTGACTGAATCAGAACAGGCTTTATTAGAAAACACATTTACCTTGCTGGCCGATTCGGCCTTAGCTCAACCTCAGGTGCTGGTGCATCGTGACTATCATTCTCGTAACCTGATGGTGGACCCATCTTCTCCGCCTCGGAACCCGGGCATTCTGGATTTTCAGGATGCGGTGATTGGGGCCGTTACTTATGATCTGGTGTCATTACTTCGCGACTGTTATATCGCATGGCCTCAGGAACAGGTACAGCAATGGGCTGATGATTATTTTCAACAGGCCAAAGCCGCTGGCGTGATAAACAATGAAGTTAATTCTGATCAGTTTATGCGCTGGTTTGACTGGATGGGAATTCAACGGCACCTGAAAGCCAGTGGTATTTTTGCCCGCCTGAATCACCGCGATAATAAACCAGGCTATCTGGATGACATCCCACGTACGCTTAACTATATCGTCGAGGTATCGGCGCGTTATCCCGAGCTGGCTGAGTTTCATGCCTTTATCAAACGCTTGCTATAATAATAAAAGGGTAATCCGATGAAAGCCATGATCCTGGCGGCAGGGCGGGGAGAAAGAATGCGGCCCCTGACTGATCACACTCCCAAGCCTTTACTCGAAGTGGGTGGACAGGCCCTGATCGAATATCATCTACAAGCATTATCAAGGGCGGGTATCAATGAAGTCATTATCAATCATGCCTGGCTCGGTGAGCAGATTGTGACTCACCTGGGAGATGGCAAACGCTATGGTGTCTCAATTCAATATTCACACGAAAGCCCCATAGCATTGGAGACAGCTGGCGGTATTATTCAGGTTTTACCCCTGTTGGGGAAAGACCCTTTTGTTGTGATTAATGGTGACATCTGGTGTGACTATCCGGTGGCACAATTACTCAAAGAACCAGAAGGTCTGGCGCATCTGGTATTAGTCGATAATCCGGAGCATAACCCGGAGGGTGATTTTGCGCTGGATAACAGTCAGGTCACGGAGAATGGGCCGACTAAATTCACCTTCAGTGGCATTGGTCTTTATCGACCGGAGTTGTTTGCTGGTCTGGAAGCCGGTGCCCGTCCGCTGGCACCTTTGCTACGTCAGGCGATGCAGCAGGGGCGAGTCACTGGCGAGTACTATCAAGGTCGTTGGTTTGATATTGGTACCCCTGAACGTTTGCAGGAACTGGATACATGTTTAAAGATCAAATAGTATTTTAAATATTAAGATCTCAACGCAAAGGCGCAGAGTAACAAAGAACGCCAGGTATTTTTATTGAGAATTCACTGTTGTTCCGTTAACGCTAGTAGAAAATATACGAATCAAACACGGATAAACTCTATGTCTTTGCGCTGAGGTTATACTACTGCGGCATTTTCTCGCGCAGTTTGTCTCGATCAAACCACCAGTCTTCTCCAACCATGACATTAATTACTGTCGACAGGCGGGGTAAAAACTCCTGTGGATCGCGCAGGCTTAGTTTGTCCATCCATATTTCCAGCTGTGCCTGATTATTCACCTGGCTATGTCGTTGTGCCACCTGACCAAGAATATTTTTAGCGAGAAAACTCAGGCTGTCATGTTTCTCATCAGATGAACGCAGGTCGGCGAGATAACAGGCGGTAATTGCAGCTACCGCAGCCCCATCTGAGTCATTTGGTGTTTCTTCGACTACATTATTTAACATGGCGATACTGGTGTCCGGCAAAACCGGGAAGCTGACGGCAAGCCAGACTCCCTGACACAGGGCGCTGATGGATGCAGGCTGGTCTGTTTGATAGAGAACATTGCAGGCTTCGACCGCATCCTGCCATTGGTCTTCGGCAATAAACTTATCAAAGGCTTTGCGAGCATGGCCCCAGGCTTCTTCTTTTTTCTCCAGGACGACTTCAGTTTCAGCCAGGTCCAGCATGATTTTGGCTTCATCCAGTGAGGTGGCATTGGCTGGCAGCTCACTCAGTAATTGCTGGTAACGGTCGTGTTGTTCCTGAATAGATTCAGGGGAAGATTGGGCAAAGGTTTTATCTAGCTCGTTAATATCCATTATCCTGTCCGAAGTTCATCATCAAATGCAGGGTTATTTTCCTGTTTAGTCTGTAGAGTTTAGCCAGTACGGTTTAGCTAATTACAGAGAATTCTATGTAGGGCAACGAGCGCTGGAAAACAAGGTCTCGACATCCATCCACACTCCCTTATCATTTTTGAGTGGACGTACATGCTCCAGATGCTGTTGCTGAAATGATTCAAGCTGATCCGGTTTTAGCTGGTTGATCATGCCACGAAAGCCACTGTTCATAATGACTTCCCACCAGTCTTCGGCCTCATTGAGGTGATAGCCCAACTGTTCTGTAAGAAACTGGAAATCAGTAAAACCAGCCTGTTGCAGTAATTCACGGCATTCGTCTTCTGTGCTTAATAACTGCCATTTGGCCTCAGGCCAATCAACACCGTTCTGGATGATGTCTTGACGAAACAGATCGGCCAGTGGTTGAAAGGCTTTGGCTGTGAAGCTGGTAAAAATCAGTCTTCCACCGGGTTTGAGTACCCGTTTCCATTCCTTTAACGCGGCCAGCATATCGGGTAGAAAAAACAGGCCAAAAGAACAAATCACAGCGTCAAAATAATTACTTTTGAAATCCAGTTGTAAGGCATCCATCACATGAAAATCGGCATTACTGAGTCCGGCACGTTGCAGATTGACATAGGCCTTGTCCAGCATATTTTCTGCCAGATCAATTGCCTGGACACGGCCTTCCGGGGCAGTCAATTGTGCGGCCGCGACCGTGGCGGCCCCAGTCCCGGCGGCAATATCCAGTACTTTTTCTCCACGTTTTAATTGCAGGTGCAGGGCGATGCGATCACCACAAAAAGGAAAAAAACGCATGGCAGGGTTGTCGTAACCCTGTGCGACCTGTTCGAAGATGGTAATTACCTGCTCAATCTGATGTTTAGCATCAGATTGCTTGCTATCCGTTTCCTGGGAAGCCGACATAATTCAAAACCTGTCCAAAAAATGAAAAAAGCAGTCTATCTGACCGGGGCGGGAAAAAACAGGGATGAAAACTAAGCTGGTTAGCGATACTACAGACGACGGATGCTTCTATTTGATAACCACTACAATAATAAGGTTAAGGGGTTGGTGAATTATTACACAAAAATTATAAGGAATATTTAATAAATAGAGTTGGTCAACCGATATAAGAGGGTGATTAATCAGAAAAAATGGACTGTCAGGAAGACCAGAAAAAAACATGCTGATATTAAAAGAACGAAAAAAATTTACTTTATTTCAATTGATTGTAGCTACAACCCTGTTGATGGTCTTTAACATTTTACCTGTTGTGGCTGAACCTGAGAACGAGCTGGTATTTCTTACCTGGCCTGAATATATCGATCCTGAAATAGTAAAAAAGTTTGAGAAGCAATATCAGGTCAAAGTTCGAATGGTGTATTTTGAAACCGATGATATGCGTGATGCTATGTTGCTGGATAGTAATGGTAAAGGTTACGACATGGTACTAATTGTGGGTGAAAATATTCGCATATATAACAAGCGTGGCTGGATAGCCCCTCTTACACAGACACAGGTTCCCAACCTTCGTTTTATCGGCAAAAAATGGCTGAATGCATTTGAACAAACAAATGGATATGCAGTTCCATATTTCTGGGGCACGCTGGGGATTGCCTATCGAAAAGATCTTGTAGAGCATGAAGTAACAAGCTGGAAAGAACTGTTTATCCCTGAGGCCAGACTAAAAAATAAGATCCTGATGATAAAAACAACCGATGATGTAATTGGTATGGCATTAAAAGCATTAGGGTACTCTGCTAATAGTACAAATCCCTCTGAGTACCAACATGTTAAGGAGATGTTAGTTAAACAAAAAGAATACGTGAAGGATTTTTCTTATATCAAACTAACTGAAGACTCTGCTCTGGTTAAGGGGGATGTCTATGCTGCAATGGTTTATAATGGTGATGCACTTGCATTGAAAGAATTGAATCCAGAAATTGAATTTGTCTTACCGCGTGAAGGCGGAGGACTTTGGGTGGATTATATTTCAGTGATGGCATCCTCAAATAATAAGGAGCTGGCATATAAATTTATTAATTATATAAATGAACCTGAGCATGCCGCACAAATAGCCGAATTTGTTTATTTCCCCACACCGCATAAACAGGCAGAGAAACTATTACCCAAAGAGTTTCTTGATGATCCTGTGATTTATCCAGACAAACAGGCGTTGCAGGGCTCTGAATTTTACAAGCCACTTCCCCCTGGAATCATTAAGCTTCGTAATAGTATTTTTACAACGATCCTGCAATAGGTTAAAAAAATGAAATTGCAGTCAAAAGTTATAGGGTTGTTGGTTCCAATAGTAATTATTCCAATACTTGTGCTGGGCTGGATTGCTTTTCAAAAACTCTACGAGACGTATCAAAAAGAAAATATTGATAAAATATCTGCATTGCAAGGTCAAATCCTTCTTCATCTAAATAAAACATTGGAGTATGCAAATGCAAATATTAAGTTGTTGTCTGAGTCTGAGGCGTTAATTCGATATGTTCTTACTGATGATAAAGAAGAACGATATTACTTAATGCAAAGGCCTTTGCAGAGAAAAATTATAAATTACCAAAATGCCTACCCCGAATACTATGAAATAAGAATTATTATGCCGGACGGTTATGAAGAGTTAAGGCAGGTCAACAAAAGCATTAAAAATAAAGTTGAAGAAGAATCAGGAGCTCTATTTTTTAAAAACATGATAGATTCAAAAAAGGATGTTTTTTCAATGGTTACCAGGAATCCTGATAACAATGAGATTGTAATGTATGTAGGGAAACGATTAATGCTTTTTAATAGGGCTACACAGTCAGTTAATACCATAAAAGAATTGAAGGCGTATGTGGTACTAACAATTAGTATGGATTTTTTATTTAAACATCTAGATGAGACTAAAGTCGAAAATCACGAGCATTTACTTGTTACTGATGAAAACGGAAAGATCTGGTTCTACACAAAAGGTGATCGTCATGCCGATGATGAGCATCATGAGCTATTAAAGGACATGGTGGGTAAAAGTATTCCAAAAGATATTTTTTCTACATTAAAAACTCATGCCCAGAATGAAGAGATATTTTCAGGGAAGTTTTTTAATGAAAAATCAATGGTGATTGGTAAATATCTGGATAGCAATATGTATTTGTTTTCATGGGTGCCAAATGATGATTTGCTGCCGGAGAGTAACCGATTAGTTAAGCTGGTTGCAATAATTGTGTTACTTACAATTGTAACGACAGGCGGGCTGATTTTTGCTGTGCTGAAGGTGTTCGTGTTGCGCCCGATAGAAAAGCTGGATATGGCGGCGAGAAAAATTTGTGAAGGAAAACTTATTGATGAAGTAATTCTGGATAGTAGTGATGAGATGGGCTCTTTGGCAAAAACGTTTTGTGAGATGAGTGCAAATGTTAAGATTTCAAATGATCAGGCGCGCCATATTGCATACCACGATAATTTGACGGGATTACCGAATCGATTGATGTTTCGTGAATATCTTGAGCATTATATCGCTACGGCAAAACGTAAAAAAGAACGTCTTGCTTTACTGTTTCTGGATGTCGATAACTTTAAATGGGTTAATGATACACTGGGTCATCATATAGGTGATGAATTGCTTAAGGAATTTTCTACACGGCTTGATAAAACGGTAAGGGAAGAAGACTATATTGCACAAATAGATTCAATCAATAATGATGATATTATTGCTCGGCTCGGTGGCGACGAGTTTATTATCTTAATAACAGATATTTCTGATAATTTTGTTCCTGGTAATGTGGCAGAAAGAATATTGAAATGTATGCGACCAACATTTGTGCTTGAAGGGAAGGAGGTACATGCAGGTGTCAGTATTGGCGCAACCATTTTTCCCGATGATGGTGAAGATCCTGATGTGCTGATTAGAAATGCAGATATTGCTATGTATCATGCAAAAAAAATGGGGAAAAATAATTATCAGTATTTTTCGGATTCAATGAATGAGGCTGTCCAGTCTCGACATGCGATGGAACATCTGATTAGAAAAGCTATCGATGAGAAGCAGTTTGAACTGTATTATCAACCACAAATTAATGTCAGAACGAATGAAATTACTGGTGTCGAAGCCCTGATTCGTTGGGATGCCCCCGGGCAGGGGTTTATTCCTCCGGATAAATTTATTCCGATTGCTGAAGAAACGGGTTTAATTTTGCAAATTGGTGAATGGGTTCTGGATGAAGCGTGTAGACAAAATAGAGTATGGAGAGATCAGGGTTATGAAAATATTAGGGTAGCAATCAATGTATCCAGTATTCAGTTTCTAAGGCAGGATATGCCATCGCTTATTAAGCATTATTTGCAGAAACATACTCTTAAGCCAAATTCGATCGAAATTGAGTTGACTGAAAATATATACATGCACAATGAAAAGCATGTTACAAATACCATGAGTAGTATTCGTAACCTTGGTATACATATAGCACTTGATGATTTTGGTACTGGTTATTCGTCACTGGCTTATTTACGTCGCTTTCCTATTGATGTGTTAAAAATAGATCGTAGTTTTATTAATGAAATTAATAAGAGCAGCGAAGGTGAGGCTGTTATTAATGCTATTATTCGCATGGCTCATGCAATGAATCTTGAAGTGGTTGCTGAAGGTGTAGAAGATGAAGTGCAGCTCAGATTCCTGAAAAGTAAGGGGTGTGACTGTGTCCAGGGTTATTATTATTACAGGCCAATGCCTGCGGAAGATATAGGGCCATTATTAAAGGAAAATATGTCTAGCCAACCACTGGCAAAGAAAAAATAGTTTACCTGGTACTAAAAGCCAGATTTTAATTAAAAGTATTCCCTGGCAGTTTTCCACCTAAGGCCTGTAACGGGCTTGGGTCGCCACTTTTATTTACCCAAACCGCCAGGGCATATTCCATGGCATGAGAGTAGTGTAACGGGGGTAGTGTTGTTTTCCACTGCGAAGTAGTACTGCTAATCGATTTAAAACCCACTACGACAAACTCATGTCTGGCGATTCGCCCTTCATTTTCTCCTGCGGTTATTTGACTCTTCAGATTCATGCCTAATATAGCAATATTCAAAGTCATATTATTTTCTGAGGTGGTATTCGAATCGTATTCTGCAGTAAGTTGTCGCCCATCAAGTTTTACCTTTAATACGCCAGCTTTGACCGTTAACGACAAAGGCTGGGGTATAGATGGTTTTCAGGTTTTTCTGTCGAGCATAGGCAGATTGTCTTTTTGTAAAGGCAGGGTGTGCATATTTATCTTCCCAGCCGATGTAATCCCAGTAATCCACATGAAAGGCAAGTGGAACATACTGTGTCCATAATTGCTTATGGTGCTGAAGTTTATTTAGAAATCGCTCAGCAGGTGGGCAACTGCTGCAACCTTCTGAAGTATATAACTCAATTAGACTAGTTTGTGTGGGTCCACTGGAGAGTTGCAAAGATGTTTCTGCGTTCACAGTGACAGTGAGGCAGAAACAAAAAATACTTAATATCGTTAATGATATTTTCATAACCAGATATTCATAACCCAAACATGTCGCTTTTTATTTTGAACACAGGAAGCGCAACAGGTTTCCTGTATTTAGAAAAAACTTATTCCTGCGTCACGGCCATTCGATTCATTGCTTCCTGTTGGTCATAAGTTTTTGCGATTAAAGAATACATCACCGGTACAACAAACAGGGTGAACAGGGTGCCAATACTAAGGCCTACTGTAATAACCAGTCCGATGTTATTGCGTGAAACTGCCCCTGCACCAGAAGCATAAACTAACGGCATTACCCCGAGGACCATGGCAGCGGTTGTCATCAGGATGGGACGTAGACGCAAACCGGCTGCTTCGATAACGGCTGAGACTTTATCTTTACCCTGACGTTGCAGCTGGTTAGCAAATTCAACGATTAATATTCCGTGTTTGGATATGAGACCGATCAGGGTAATCAAACCAACCTGGGTGTATATATTCATGGTCGCAAAGCCAAGGAATAATGGGATCATGGCACCAAAGATAGACAGTGGTACGGTGATCAGAACAACAAAAGGATCACGGAAACTTTCAAACTGTGCAGCGAGCACAAGATAGATAACAATCAGGGCCAGAACAAAAGTACCCATTAACGCGGAACCTTCCTTTTCAAACTGTCGACTCTGACCACCAAAATCATGCATAAAACCCTGTGGGGCAATCTCGCGTAACGTTTTGCTTAGAAAAGTATGCGCATCAGCAATCGTAGAGACACCAGGCATAGGGATGGCTTCAATAGTGGCTGAATTTAACTGCTGAAACTGTGTCAGGTCATTGGGTATTACTTCCAGTGAAACATTAACAACAGTTGAAAGCGGAATTAAATGGCCTGCAGATGTGTTGACATAGAGTTTTTCAATCGCATCTTTAGTTTGTTGAAAACGATTATCAGCCTGGGGAATGACTTCATAACTTCGACCCTGCATATCAAAGTAATTACTACGAAAATCACCTAACTGTGTCGCCAGTACATTACCGATATCACGCATACTAATACCCAGTTGTCCTGCCTTGCTACGATCGATGATCACATGTGCCTGTGGTTTATTCATGCGTAGAGTATTGTTGACCATCATAAACTGGCCACTCGCCATGGCCTGTTGTTTCAGTTTTTCTGATATGTCAAATAGTGTGCTGTAGTCACTGGTGGTTGTAATCACAAAGTTAACTGGCATACCCATCGGGGTGCCCGGTAATGATGGCGGGTTGATAGCAAAGACATTCAGGCCAGCGATGCCCATAAGTTCACCCTGGAGCTGGGGTTGTAAATCCATCTGGCTGCGTTCACGTTGGCTCCAGGGGGTTAATACCATACCGGCCATCACATTATTTTCGACGGGCATGCCGGAGATAACAAAGGTCTGATCATATTCAGGATAGGAAGTCAGAATTTCTTCAATTTGTTCAGCGTAGGTTTGTACATATTGCACACTGGCATTATCCGGTGCGATACCCATAGTCAGGATAAATCCCTGATCTTCATTGGGTGCCAGTTCGGACTGGGTCATGCTGAACATTAAACCAATTGCGATCAGCAAAATGACGGCACCCAGTACTATCGCGACACGGAAATATGTCAACGTGTGGATCAGGAGTCGGGTATAAGTGTTTTTAAGGTTGTTAAACAGGGTATCAATAAATACTACCAGACGACTTTCCAGGGCATGTTTGTTGAGTAGTTTGCCACTCATCAGCGGGGACAGAGTTAAAGCAATCATGCCGGAAATCAAAACAGCACCCGCCAGGGTAAAGGCAAATTCGGTGAATAAGGTACCGGTCAGTCCGCCCATAAACCCAATGGGTGCATAGACGGCAGCTAAAGTAATGGTCATGGCAATAATGGGCATGGCAATTTCGCGCGCACCGACTACCGCTGCTCGCATGGGTGCAAGGCCTTCTTCAATATGTCGATGTACATTCTCAACCACCACAATGGCATCATCGACAACCAGTGAGATAGCCATCACCATAGCCAGCAGGGTTAACAGGTTAATGGTGTAACCCATCATCAACATAAACAGGGCAACACCAATCAGTGATAAAGGAATCGTAACCACAGGAATAAGAACGGAACGAGGGGACCCCAGAAACAGGAATACGACGATGACGACAATCAGGGTAGCTTCAATGAGTGTTTTTATTACTTCACTAATAGATTCCTCAATAAACATGGTTGTATCGTAAGCCAGATACTGATTTAGCCCTGAGGGCAGATCTATAGCAATCTCAGGTAATAATTCACGGACACCATTGGCTACATCCAGTGGGTTGGCACTGGGAATAGTCTGTATACCAAGGTATACAGCAGGCTTACTTTCATAACTAACAATTTCACGCTCAGTAGTGGTTGCAAGTTCTACCCGAGCAATATCACCCAGTCTAACTACGCGTTGGCCATCACTGCTGATTGTTATCGCAGCAAATGACTCTTCATCTTCTAATGAGGTAGTGGCACGAATCGAGGTGACGGTATAACTGTTACGCAATTCGCCAGCGGCCGACTGGAAGTTATTAGCAAGCAAGGCATTATTGACCTGTTCACTACTAACATTGTAAGCGCGCATTTTTGCCGGGTTGAGGAAGACACGCATAGCATATTCTTTCCCACCAAAAATAGCGGCTTTGGACATGCCGGGAATTTCAGCCAGCTTGGGTTGTACCACGCGTCGCAGGTAATCTGTGATCTGGGTTTCACTCATCAGGGTGCTTTGATAAGCGATATACATAATGGCATCGTTACCAGCATTGGCTTTAGCGATGACTGGATCGCTGATGTCTTTTGGTAAACGACCCTGAACTTCATTAATTTTGCTAAGCATTTCGGCCATGGCAATATTGACGTCATAACCCAGATCCAGGAATACTTCGATCATGGATATACCGGCACGTGAGCTGGCTTTAATGTAGTCGATACCTTCTACGCTATTGATGGTTTCCTGTATGGGAGTGGTGACAAAACCCTGTACCAGTTCGGCATCCGCACCGGGATAAGCGGTAACAATAGTGAGCTGGCCAATTTCCATATCAGGAAATTGGCGAACCTGTAAGTCACTAAGTGCCCTTAATCCGAAGACCAGTAATAACAGGCTAAGAACAATGGCAAAAACTGGCCGACGTATAAAAAAATCTGTAAATCTCATGATTTATTCCTGTCCATCACGAAGTCGTTTTTGTTTAGTGATGGTAACGGGAACATTGTTACCCAGCTTGTTAACACCAGCCTGTACCACTTTTTCCCCGCCCTTTAAGCCGGAGAGTACGGCAACCAGATCACCACGATGTTCACCGGTTGTTATCTGTATTCGCTGGGCAATCATATTGCCTTCTTCATTTTCTTCAACGACAAACAGTGCGCTGCCAAAGGAACTGAATACAATGGCGGTGGCTGGAACAACAATACGATCGGCCGGTTGATCCAGTACTAAATTAATATCAGCATACATGCCGGGATGTAATCGGCCATCCTGATTTTCCAACAGTGCTCGTACATTGATATTACGAGTAGCTTCATTAACTTTGGCATCAATCGCCTGAACCTGACCTGCAAAAATTTGTTCTGGGTAAGCACTAACCTGGAAGCGGGTTTCCAGTCCCACCATAATATGCGGTAAGTATTTTTCCGAGATGGAAAAGTCAGCATAGAGTGTGCTGTGATCCTGGAGGCTAACCAGCATGGTGCCGGTTGGTAGATATTGGCCAGTACTGATGTGTCTTATACCTAATTTACCACTGAAGGGAGCACGGATTGATTTTTTAGCAATCTGTGCCAGGGTTTGTTTTACATTGGCCTGGGCAACTTTTAAAAGTGAGTAGGCATTGTCATAGTCCGATTCTGAAATCGTCTTTTTCTGCCACATATTTTTTGAACGTTTAAATAAAATCTGTGCAAGCTCTTCCTGTGCCTTAAAGCTGGCGAGATTGGCCTGTTCCACATCATCGTTTAAGGTCACCAGCAGATCGCCCGCATTGACCTGCTGACCAGATGCAATATGAATTTTTTCTACAATACCTTCAACCTCATTACTGACATCGATCCCCTGGTGTGCGGTTAGTGTACCGACAGCAGGGATGTGGGGGGCCCATTGTGCAAAGTGTGCCGTGCTGACCTCAACGCTGGTAGGAGGTGGTGCACCGGCGGCCATCATCGCCATACTCTCCTGTATTTGCTGGTATTTGATCATTCCCAGACCGGCTATCACCGCTAGAAGTATGGAAATAAAAATAAGAGTACGTTTGAGCATAAGATGGTCCTGATTGCTTTTATCAATAGTCCTGGGTCAGACGTGGATCGATAGATCTGCATCCTTGCAAGAGTAAGTGGAGAGCTAGTTTAATATTGGCTATTGAAAAAGTAAACTGTTCAGTGTACTTTTATCACCATACTCATATGCGGTTTTATCTAGACTTATGAATGCAGAAAAAAAGCTGACCGAGCTGAAACGGGAAGATATTCTTGAAGCAGCGTTACAGGAATTTTTAGATAACGGATTCAGGGCAACCAGCATGGATCGTATTGCGGCCACGGCCCAGGTTTCCAAGCGCACGGTTTATAACCATTTTCAGAGTAAGGAAGTCCTGTTTCAGGTTATCACTCAAAAATTGTGTGATCGGATCATGCAGGTTTCGGAACACGCTTATCATTCAGATATACCATTACAAACTCAGTTGCATGCCATTGCAGAACAGGAAATGGCCCTGTTAATTTCTGATGAATTTCTTAATACCTTGAAAATGATCACGGCAGAAACACTCACTTCCCCTGAACTCACTAAAACCAATGTTGATGACTTCCAGGAAAGTGGCATTGGTGTGGTTAAGTGGATCAAGGAAGCGACAAAGGATGGACGACTTTCTGTGACAGATCCCGTAAGAGCAGGTAAACAGTTTTTAGCGTTAATTGAAGCCTTTGCCCTGTGGCCACAGTTATATGGTTACAGCACGGTTCCTAAAAAAAAGGAGCAGCAGGAAATTATTAATTCGTCAGTTGAGATGTTCCTGAATACCTATGCAGCAGGTCATTGATTGCGATAATAGCTAAATAGCTGTTGCAAATACCAGATCACTTCAGGTATTACCGTTCGTCCTGAGCTTGTCGAAGGACAGGCCGATTAAGCGCTATTCATAGCATTTCCACGCTCATGGTTCGACAGGGCTCACCACGAACGTGGAAATTCATAAGTGATCTGGTATTTGCAACGCCTATTTAGCAGGTTTATTTTCTGGGTGTGATATGTTCCATCGCCATACAGGCCTGTTGAGCAAAGTGTTTAAAACTGGAATACATTTCGACATCTAGCGCGCGTTGACTGGGTTGACGGTCGGCATAAAACAGGCCAATGGGTTTACGATTTAAACTAAGCGGATAAACAAAAAAAGCCTCGGTAGTAAAAATTCTTCTCATATTCTCATCAATGAGTTCAGCGTACTGCCCCTTGTGTGTATTCTTAACCCAGGCGGGTAAGCCTGTCTTGATCGCATTTGAAAAAATATGGTTGATACGCATATCAAATTGAAATTTACTATCCAGTATTTCAGTGTTTTGCCCAACACTGAATTTACTTTTGAGCAAGGTCTTGTCTGGTGTGAGCAATGCAAATACACAACGATCTAGTCCAATACCACGATGAAGTCCTTCCAGGATAATTTCAAGAATCATATTTGGGGTTGGTTTAGTTTCCAGCGTGCTGGAAAGATCTTTCAGGATGTTTAGCTGGAGTAAAGGATCGGGTTTAGGATATTTATCAACAATGTTTAGCTCATCCGCATCAAACTGTATATTCTTGTGCGGGATAGGAAGGTAATTAATAATCTCGGCAGCACCATATTGACGTGCGATCTCTGCCACTTCTTCGGCATTCTCACGAACCAGTGTACGGGCCTGCGAATCTTTAATGTCTAAATAGCTGGCAATTTGATGGATAGCATCTTCGCATTTAGCATTGTCCCAGTTAAGGGTTGCTGAGTTTGCCAGTTCTTTACTGAGGTGAATTTCCTGTATACGAGGGTTTCCTAACTTTGGGTTATTAATCGTGCTGTGCAATAGATCACACATGTGCCAGTCGCGCGTAAGGCCAACGGTGAGTTGATCAAAACTGAATCCCAGAATTTCTTTTTGAGCATTAACCGGAGAATAACCTTGTTCATTAACCAAACTGAGAATCTCTTCGCCTTTATCTTCCGCAATACACCAGAAGGCCATTTCGCCAATGTTATAAAGCAGGGCGGCGATAAAGACTTCTTCCGTAGCATCATCGCCTCGTTTATTTGCCATCTCACGAGCCAGTGTGGCACCGTGAAAAGATTTAGCCATGAGCTTTTTAACATATTCGCGTGAGCGGGATTTTAATATCGCATCAATCACAGCCATCGACATGCTAATGCCTCGAACCATATCAAAACCAAGATAGAGAATGGCTCGGCTGATCGTACTGATTGGCGTACTGCCTGGATTATAGAGAACGCTATTGGACAGGCGTAAAATTTTTGCGGTTAAGCTGGTATCACGCAGAATGATCTGTGCCAGTTGTGCGGTGGAGGTGTCATCACTTTCCACACTCTTGCTGATGGCGGTGGCCGTGTATTTGAAAATAGGGATTTCCTGCTCACTAATACGTCTGACCCAGGTTTCAAGTTCATTAGCCATAAATCGTACATCTTGTGTTGTTATTGAATAAATAAAAGTTTACGTATATTAAGAATATAAGCGGCCTGAGAGGACTTAAACTTTAATTAATTCAGCGTGCATAAATATTGGCGTCGTAGATAATTAGTTATTATTTACAAGGTCTTATACCCCCATGATAACCGCTGTATCTATCATATTGTTGACTGCAATCCTATACTTTAGGTAACCGCATGAAACCATGGAGGTCATGATGAAAAACACTCTATTTGGCCTATTATTACTCTTCCCTTTTATTGTATTTGCCGAAGGTGCTCGTTATGTCGAGACTCCTTATGAAGTCCCTCGGGTAGTTTTCGATCTATACCTTGATGAGCCCGAAGGGATCAATTCTGCTTTGCACTGGATGCGTTCATTGATCAATCCAGTCATGGAAGCACCCTATGAATATTCAATCGATGAAATGGACATCATTGTCGTTATTCACGGCACCGAGATAGTCACTGTTGTCAAAAAGAATTATGAAAAATATAAAACCGCCGTAGACCGGATGCGTTATTACACTGAGTTTGGTGTGCAGTTCAAAGTGTGTGGTCTGGCAGCAAAAGATTTTGACTACACAGTTGAGGACTTTCAGGACTTTATTGATGTGGTGCCATCTGCGATAACGGAACTCGCCTACTGGCAACAAAAAGGTTATGCGGTAATCAAGCCAACCATACTATCCAAGAAATATCGGATTGATGAAATTCGGTAGTGATTTATAAAGCGTAATGCTGTTGCAGGATCTGGCGGGTAAACTGGCTGCGCAGGTAAAAGCCACGGGGCAGGGTTTGTCCTGGGCTGCCATCGTTATTTCGGGTTTGACTGAGAATACGAGAGTGGGCGGCCTTGGGTCGTATCTGTAGTACCTCACCATGCCGCGCTGAAATTTCATCCAGCCGTCCCAGGCATACCATATCCATTAGTTCTTCCCAGTCCTGTTTCAGCAATTGTTCCTGTTCCGGAGTTGGACTCCAGAGCATGGCCATGCCGACCTGGCGTTGGGCGTAGGGAATATCACGATCTCCCTCTACAGGCAGCCAGAGTACACGTTTGAGTTTGTTGCGTACCCAGGACGTCTGCCATTGCAAATGCAGGTTGTCCTGCAGGGGCACGGTACAAACGTAGGTCGATTCACAGGGTTGGCCAGCTTTATTAATTGGCAGAGTTTTGAGTTCCACACCAATTTGTTGAAAGTCCGGTTCGGGCAGGGACGAAGCCGTGGCACCGAGAAAGCCTTCCAGCAATTGCCCGCTCCAGCCTTTGGCCGCCTGGGGTTGCTCGGGTAAGGTCTGGCCGGAGAGTTCGGCGAGTTGCGCAAAACTCAGTCCGGCTAAAGACTGGGCGCGATTTAAAAGTTCTTCTTCGGATTGTGGCGGTGGCGCAGGGAAAGGATACACCAGGCTGGTACTGGATCTGTTCAACGATATTTACTCGGGACGTCGCCAGTGACCAGACTTGCCGCCTTTTTTCTCCAGTAAGCGCACATCTCCCATGACCATGCCGCGATCGACCGCTTTGCACATGTCGTAGATCGTCAATAGCGCGATCTGGGTTGCAGTCAGGGCTTCCATTTCCACACCAGTCTGACCACTGGTTTCAACGGTGGTCTGGCAGTTAACGCGGTTGTGGGTTTTATCAACCTGCAGATCAATATCGACATGGGTCAGCATCAAGGGGTGACATAAGGGGACCAGATCCGAGGTACGCTTGGCCGCCATAATCCCGGCAATGCGAGCAATACCCAGTACGTCACCTTTCTTGTGACCACCGGACTGGATCAATTTCAGGGTTTCGGGCTCCATGCTGATCCAGCCAGCCGTAATGGCCGTACGCCGGGTGGTCGCTTTTTGACCGACATCGACCATATGGGCATTACCGTCTTCATTAAAATGGCTGAAGTCACTCATCCTGTTTGCCTTATTTTTGGGCCCCTGCCGGGGTGATTGGTCATAAACAGGTTTCATGATAGGCTGCTCGTCGATATTGAGCAAACCCGAAACCTTACCCATGAGTATTTCAATTAAATTTTTTGCCCGTTTACGTGAACAGGTCGGTAAAGACAGTGATGAGCTGAAAGCGGACAGTGTAACGACAGCGGGCGAAGCCTGGGCCAGGGCAACCGATGGTGCTGAGATGCCGGTGAATACCTTAATGGCCGTCAACATGGAATATGTGGATGCCGATACAGTCGTTGCAGATGGCGATGAAGTGGCCTTTTTCCCGCCGGTAACCGGAGGCTAAAGTGAAGGTCGAGATTCGTAAAAAAGGATTTGAGCCTTATGCGGAACTGGCTCGTTATCAAACGGAGTTAAATATTGATGGTCAGTATGGTGCCTGTGCGACTTTTATTGGCAGCATGCGTGACTTTAATGAAGGTGATAGCGTGCAAAGCATGGTGCTGGAATACTATCCGGGTATGACCGAAAAATATCTGGAAAAAATCAGTACCGAGGCCATCGATCGTTGGGAACTACTGGATAGTTTGATCATTCACCGAGTGGGGGAAATTCACCCGGCTGATCCGATTGTGTTAGTTGCTGCCTGGTCGGCCCATCGTGCCGCGGCGTTTGATGCCTGTCGCCACCTGATGGAAGATCTCAAATCCAAAGCCCCATTCTGGAAAAAAGAAACCTTAAGCGACGGCGAACGCTGGGTGGAAAAGAATACCCTGGGCTAAACAGGACAGTATAGTTAGTCCTCTTTCACCGTAATGATCTGAGGAGCATGGTGAGTAGTCACCGGCTGACGGTTAATCAGTAGATCCTCTTCAATCGGTACATCCATAATTTCAAATTCCATCGTGTCCAGATCGCCGATGGCATAAGTCGGAGTCGCACCGACACCCCCTGCCGTACCGGGATTAATAAACAGGGTTTCGAATTGTTTAATGTTACTGATGCTATCGATTTCAGCTTTGTGGTCATGGCCACAGCAGACAATATCCCAGTCACCGGTGACACCCATGGCGCGGGCATAATGGGGGTAGTGCACAATAAAAATACGTTTACCGTGTAATTCAAGTCCAGCGTCCTGACCGTGGTAATGAATCACGTTGTCCGGGTTATGAGACAGCTCGGCCATATTGTAGAGATCGCCGGTGTTATTGCCATGAATCACATGCACAGGCAGGCCGATGGGGTTCAGGATACGCAGCGTAGTTGGAGCGACCACATCACCACAATGCAGCACAGCTTCGGCTCCACGGGCTTTGGCATCTTTAACAGCCGCAGCAAGCAGGTAGCGGTTATCGTGGCTATCGGAAACAATACAAATTTTCATTAAATTAATCAGGTCTTAAAAAATCAGAAACAGGGTTTTTCTGGAGCATTCTGGAATCGCTCGATGGAATCAAGAATTTCCTTGTGTGCTTCTTTACTATCCGTCCAGCCTTCGACTTTAACCCATTTGCCATCTTCCAGGTCTTTGTAGTGCTCAAAAAAGTGCGCAATTTGATCGAGCAGCATGGCAGGCATGTCAGCTGTGGACTTAACGTTTTTGTAGAGTTTGCAGAGCTTATCAACGGGAACGGCCAACAGCTTGGCATCTTCGCCGGCTTCATCGGACATTTTCAACATGCCGATAGGACGGCAGCGGATCACCGAGCCACTAATTAAAGGAATTGGGGTGACCACGAGAACGTCCACGGGATCGCCGTCATCAGACAGGGTATGTGGGATATAGCCGTAATTACAGGGATAGTGCATGGCAGTATTCATGAAGCGATCCACAAACATGGCTCCGGTTTCCTTATCGACTTCGTATTTGACCGGATCACTATGCGACGGGATTTCGATGATCACGTTGATATCAAGGGGTAGATTTTTACCAGAACTGACTCTATCCAGATTCATGCGGCTTCCTTCTCTGTGGTTGTAAACAGGCGGCTATTCTACCAGCGAACCGAGTAAACAGAAATGTCAGTATGGCCTGTAAAGCCGGAAATATTGCTTAGAGTGACTCATGTTTGATAAGCGTCAAATGCTCAGGGTATTTTCTGCCGAATACGGAAGTGTTAGATTGATTTATCCGGTCACAGGGATTAGTTTTTTATGCATTCGGTGGTGTCTGGATATAAGTGCTAATATTGGTTTCAGGTATTGCAGTGGGTGGGATCGTTAATCCCTGAAAATTGATATTCATCATGGTACTGTTCAAGTGAATTCTGTCTCATGTTTTTCTAAAATTGTCCGAAATATTCAGGGCAGGGACTAAAAAGCAGCATGCATTTCACGGTCTGTATAGACAGTGCAAAAACCAAACAAAATTGAAACAAGGCTACGGAGTATATTAACAATGAGAATCGTTTTAATCGGTGCGCCAGGCGGCGGCAAGGGTACACAGGCCAAACTGTTAGTTGAAAAATATGGGATTCCCCAGATTTCAACCGGGGATCTATTAAGGGAAGCTGTTGCAGCCGGTACTGCGCTGGGGTTGCAAGCCAAACAGGCGATGAATGCGGGACAGCTGGTTTCTGATGATATTGTTCTGGGTATGATTCGTGAACGCCTGTCCAGTCCAGATACGGACAAAGGTTTTATCCTCGATGGTTTCCCACGCAATATTCCTCAGTCAGAAGCACTGGACAGCATGCTCGAAGATCTGGGTCGTCCCCTGCAACTGGGTTTACTGATTGATGTAGAATTCAATATTCTCATGCAGCGTTTGACCGGTCGCCGTACCTGTGGCTCCTGTGGCCAGATGTTTAATGTTTATACTTCACCCCCTCGCATTGATGGTGTCTGCGACAAATGCGGTGGTGAGCTGACTCACCGAGCTGATGATAACGAAGAAACCATTGGTAACCGCTTGCGTGTTTATGAAGCACAAACGGCACCACTGGTGGAATACTATCGTCGCCAGGGCAAATTACGCACTGTCCAGGGTACGGGCGAGATCGAAGGTATCTTTGGCCAGATTGAACGTATTCTCAATAGTCTGCCCAGCAAAGAACCCGCCATTGAAGTCGCTGCAGAAGAAAAGCCGGCTGAGAAGAAAGTCGTGAAAAAGAAAGCCGCAGCTAAGAAAAAAGCAGCCAGTAAGAAAAAGGCCGCGAAAAAGAAAACAGCTAAAAAGTCGGCCAGCAAGAAAAAAACGAGTAAGAAAAAAGTAGCGAAAAAACCAGCTTCGAAGAAAAAGGCCGCCAAGAAGAAGGTAGCTAAGAAAAAAGTGGCCAGGAAGAAGGTAGCCAAGAAGAAGGCTGCAGTGGCCGGATGGGGGCTGGAATTGTGATGTGCGCCCCCAGGCCCGCCAGTCATCCTTCGTTGAG